>JAEWZS010000172.1 GCA_023458355.1 Bacillota bacterium | reverse complement strand
GTATACGGTACTGTTTATTTTCTTAATCGGCGGCGCGTTATCGCTCTTGTTTACCATGCTTTTGCACAATGTTGTAGGGCTTAATGCCACAGTGCTTGCGGCACTCACGGAGGAACCCGGTAAACTCTTTGCGCTTGCGTTGTTTTTACGCAAACCCGATAAAAAATATATACTCAACGGTATGCTCATAGGTGCTGCGGTTGGGGCGGGTTTTGAAGCGATAGAAAACGCAGGGTATGCCTTCAGCGCGGATTATCCGACAGCCTCGCTTTTGATGCGCGGTTTTCAATCCCTCGGCGGGCATATTATGTGGGCAAGCCTTTATGGAGGGGCGCTCGCTATGGTAAAAGGAGATCAGCCTCTCAACACAAAACACTTTACGGATGTACGCTTTTTGAAGTACTTCGGACTGTCGGTTTTGCTCCATATATTTTGGAATTCCGGTATAAGCATTCTATACTTGCCGCTTGTAGGGGACCTCTGGCAGCTATTGCTTATTGCTGCGGTGCTGTACCTGCAGTTTGGCATGCTTAAAAAAGGTCTTGCAGAGGTGGTCGCGGTGGCAAACGTCGCATCGGGTGCGGGCACGCCCGTCTATCAAAGGCCCGCCCCGGCAGCAAGCGCTCCTGTATATCAAAGTCCGGCACCGGCTGCAAGTGCACCTGCCTATCAAAGCCCTGCACCGCATTTTGAAAAGACCATAGCGATGAACTTTGAAGATAAGGCAAACAATCGCGCTTCGCTTATCTGCACACAAGGAGAGCTCGCGGGCATGGAGCTTCCGCTTGCGTCCGCACGCGTTGTTTTGGGGCGTGACCAAACCAGAGCGAATCTCATTTTGACAAATCCACGCGTAAGCGGTGCGCACTGCGCCGTATGGTTTGAAAACGGGCGCGTATTTGTAAGTGATCTTGGTTCTACAAACGGCACATTCCTCAACGGAGAACGGCTTATACCCAATAAAATACATGAACTTTATCCCGCTTCTGAGCTTTGGCTTGCCGGCTACACAGAGTGCTATCAGGTGAAGGTAGGGTAATCTTAAATAGTAAGCTTCATGATTCGACAGCTTTGTTAACTTTCTGTTGCGCGGTTGTCCGGCTATTTCAGGTGTGGTATAGTCAAACAGAAATATTGCGTAACAGAAGGTAAATATAATGAGGAAAATAGCTGTTCTTCTCGCTGTATGTATGGTGGTTTTATTAGCCGCAAGCGGCTGCGAGGGAAGCTTAGAAAACAACGCACCCATATCCACACCGGCTCAAACGGGAGCCGTTCCTGTGATTACACCCGAGGCCGGGGAACCTGTATCGACCGAGCCGCCCATGCAGGGCATGGGCTTTGCTTCCTATGAGATCAGGCGGGAGATGATTTATTATCCCGAAGGGAGTGACGTTGCTTCCGCAGAGTACGTGCTCGACGCGCAGCTGCCCTACTTTACAGACGGCGGCGAGATTGCCGCGAGCATGAACGATTCCGTAGCGATGTACCGTGAAGAGCTAATGGAACGCGTTGTGAGCGAGAGGGTTCCTCTTGCCGACCGTGTTAACGGTGAGGAATCTCCCTCTACGCTCGTGAGCTGCGAAATGGAGTTTATAGGCGATTATCTAAACGTCGGTTTTTATGAGGACGCAAGCTACGGCGACAGCGTGGAGCATAGCTTATACACCATTGCTTTTAACCGTGCGGGCACGGAGTTAAGCCTCGCGGCACTAACCGGTGTGTTTGATCCCTCCGATCTTGCCACACAGCAGGTGCTAAACCATATCGCGAAGGATGAAAGCCTGTATTTTGGAGATATCACCGCCGAAAACGTGAAGGCGGCGCTCGACCTCTTTAACGGCTTTTCCTTAACGGAAAACGGATATCTTTTATACGCTGCAGAAGGAACGCTCGGGAAACCCGAACTCGGCATTTTAAGTTTTGCGGTTGAAAAAAGCGCTTTCTATCCCGAGTTCGTCGGTGATATTGTACCTGCAAAACATTACGATGCACTGCAGTCGGCAGTAAGCGTTATGGCGAGCGCATGTGCGGAAAATTATTTGAGCTTCTCCGAAGGCAGTCCCGATGCGCTTTGCGCGACCGGATTCCTTTCGGGCATACTCGCAAAAGATAATGTAAAAACGATGACGGCACAGGAATATGTTGACCTGTTTTCATCATACTTCACAGGAGCAATCCCTTTAAACCTAAGTGAAGAAGGTAACGGCACGACGCTTGAAAACGGCGTTTACACGATTGCAGAGCCGCCCAATGCGACCTATTTTGTGGAGCTTATGGAAGCGCGGCTTGAGGGTGAAACGCTTACACTAAGCGGTACGCTGTTCTACGGTGAACCCGGTGCCGCTGATGCATCGCCCGTTGGCAGCGTGGGAGCTGTTTTCATAACGGATGTAACGGTCGAAATGGGTTATAAATTCGTGGAGTTTGCGATTTATTGAGGCAACCAATTAATAAGAAAGCCCGCGGTGTATACCGCGGGCTTTTGTGTAATTATACGGGCGGATACTATCCGCCCCTACCGGGACTGTGGGCGCCAGCCACCGGGATTATTAAGGGGGCAAAGCCGAAGTGGTGGGCCATCAGGAGGGGGACTCCTTCACGTCCGGCGAAGGCGGAGCCCTTCGGGCCAAGGCTTGCAGCCTTGCGTGGTCACTAGCCTGCGGGCGTCGCAGATGAAGCGGGGCGGAAGCCCAGTGAGGCCTCCGGGCGGGAGACGCCCTACGCCACTAGGCTACGGCCGTCGCAAGGGAGTTTTAGGAAGCCGCTTCTGCGGTGACGAGAAACGACTATTGCGAACTGCGTAAGCAACCCCTTGATTTTGTTCCGGCTTTGACGACATGCGCACGTCCGGCGTAGCCGGAGCCCTTACGTCAGGCAGAGCCTGAACCTTTCGGCGGGGAGCGCCTCAAGGTCTCGGCCTTTGGCCTCGCGTTGGCCAAGGCCTCTGGCCTCGCGCGTCAAAACGGATGAAAGGCGTAGCCTTTCGTCATTTTAAGCTTTGCATTTTAGGTAAAGCATGCAACCTCAAAAAAAGCTTTAGCATTTTTTGAAAACGAAGAAAGCCCAAAGCACCTGCTTCAAGCCTTCTTCTTTATCGAGTATGTGCCTCAGTCGTTTACGCCCAACCCGTTATAGTATAAAAAACGGGTCTGTATCGTCTATGCCCCATTGAGGCATACGGGCAGGCGTATAGGGGTCGGGCGGAATTTCGTCATCCGCCTCCGCGTCGCGGCCGAACACGTCGTTTTGCATGTGGCGATCGAAATTGTGCTGCCTGCTTTTCGCCATACCATGCGCACGAAACGCTTGGATGCTCATCGGTGGCACCTCCTCGACCTTATTGTTGGACATTGCACACGACATCATGCATGTTAAATTTTTGTGTATTTGATTGGTAAAAATGACCGCTGTCATATCCGCGAAAGCGTGAAGCGCCTACAGCCTGCTTCCCAAAAGCCAAAACGATAGCGTGAAAAACACAAATACCGAGCAGCAGTCGCTCAGTGTGTTTAAAAGCGGCGCAGCCATTACCGCAGGGTCAAATTTTAACAGCTTAGCGACCATAGGCAAGGCGCTGCCGAGCATTTTTGCCACGGTTATGATGATGATAAGCGTTATGCTCACGGTTAAGGCAACACCAAGATCGTGGTATTGGAACCATACACGCAAAAAATTGAGCACCGCAAGCAGTGAGCCGCAAAGAAGCGCAACGCGTATTTCCTTCCAGAATACTTTGAAAAAATCCTTTATGCGGATTTCGTCGAGCGCCATACCGCGAATAACGGAGGTGGAAGTCTGCGTGCCGCAGTTGCCGCTTGTGCCCGTGAGCGTTGGGATAAACGAAACCAAAATGGGCAGCGAGGAAATAGCCGACTCGTAGTGTTCCAATAGTAGGCCTGTGATTAAGGAAGTAGCCCAAAGCACAGTGATCCACCCTATACGGTTTTTGGAAATCGTAAAAACGGAGGATCTCATGTATGACTCTTCGCTCGGTGCCATACCGGCCATTTTTTCAAAGTCCTCGGTATTTTCGGATTGGATAACGTCCACCGCGTCATCGATGGTGATGATGCCGACAAGCCTTTGCTCTCTATCCACAACCGGCATAGATAGCATATCGTATTTGGAGATCATGCGCGCGATATGCTCCTGGTCGTCGAGCGTGTACGAAAAAATCACATTGGTGCTCATGATGTCCTCAATGCGGCGCGTGGGGTCGCTGAGCAAGAGCTCGCGTACGGTAACAACGCCTTCAAGCTTTCTTTCGGCATTGATGACATAGCAGGTATAAATGGTTTCCTTATCTACACCGTTTGTGCGTATCACATCAAACGCCTGCTGTACGGTGAGCGTGCGTTTTAAGTACACATACTCATTGGTCATCAGGCTCCCGGCGCTTTGGTCGGGGTATTGTAAGTATTGGTTAATGAGGTCCCTGTTTTCCTTGCTAGAGTTTTTCAAAACACGCATAACGACGTTTGCGGGCATTTCCTCCACAAGGTCCACATAGTCGTCTAGGTACATGTCGTCGAGTATGTAACGAAGTTCTCTTTCCGTAATTGCCTCAATGATGTGCTTTTGTACATCGCTTTCCATGTAAGAAAAGGCTTCCGCTGCGCCTTGTTTTGGCAAAAGCCGAAAAAGCCGAAGCGTAGTTTCGAGGTCATCGATTCCCTCGAAAAGCTCGGCAATGTCTATTGCGTTCATTTCCTGAACGGCTGTCTTAACTTCGGTGTACTTTTTTTCCCGAAGAAGCTCGACAACGCGATTCATCATAGCTGCCTCCTTTTACAGGCGGCTTATGATACAATGAAACACCGCCCGCTTATGTATAAAATTGTTGGTACTCGGATAAGGACCGGCGTCCATTTCGCGTTCTCCCTTCTTAAGATTTGCGAATTCGCTTAAGGTTAACACATTTCTCTTTTTATTGTACAATTGCTGTTTTGTGTTGGCAAGCGGGAAATAAAACAATGCCGATGCGTAGGGGTAGCCCTTTGGGCTTCTACGCACGGCATTGGATTTGTAGGGGCCGCCCTTTGGGTGGCCCTGCTGATATTGTTTTTATTTGTTAACGCCTTACAGATCGTAATACTTTACGTACTCTGCGGGGTTCGGTATCCGCGAGAGTTCCGAAGCCTCTGCACGCTTTTTTTCGATCCACAGGGATAGGAGCCTTTCGGGGAATACACCGCCGCGCGTTAAATATTCGTGATCGTTTTCAAGCGCGTCAAGAGACTCCTCAAGGGTTTTCGGCAAAGAACCTATCTTCTTCTTATCGGCGTCGCTTAAGTCATACAGATTGAAATCGTACGGCCCCCAACCATTTGCCTGTGGGTCGATTTCGTTTTGAATGCCATCAAGACCCGCCATCAAAATAGCGGCGTAGGCGTAGTAGGGGTTGCATGTCGCGTCGGGGTTTCTAAGCTCAAAGCGCTTATGCATGGGGGACTTAGCGTAGCTTGGGATGCGCACAACGGCGCTTCGGTTCGCTGTTGCGTAGCCGATGGTTACAGGTGCTTCAAAGCCGGGTACGAGACGCTTAAACGAGTTGGTGGTGGGGTTGGTGAGCGCACAAAGCGATGCCGCATGCTTTAAAAGACCTCCTATAAAATGGAGCGCGGTCTTGCTCAACTGCGCATAGCCCGCCTCGTCGTAAAACACTGGCTTACCATCTTTCACCAACAGCATATGCACGTGCATGCCGCTGCCCGCTACGCCTGCAAGCGGTTTTGGCATAAATGTGGCGGTTTTGCCTTCTTTGCGTGCTTCGTTTTTAATGATATATTTTGCGGCCATGGTGCCGTCTGCCATTTTGCAGATTTCACCAAGCTCCACTTCCACCTCAAGCTGGCCGCAGCCGCCTACTTCGTGGTGGTGGTACTTAACCTTTACGCCAAACTCCTCGAGCAGCATGGAAACGCGGCTCCTGAGGTCGCTTGTGACATCAGCCGGGAGATCTATGTGGTAGCCGCCCTTTCCGGGCACCTGCATACCGTTTCCATAAGCCGGGGAAGCGCCGTTCCAATCCCCCTCGGAGGTATCAATTTGAAAGGATGAACGGTGTCCCGTTGCCTCAAAGTGCGCATTGTCAAACACATAAAACTCAAATTCCGGGCCGATTACCATTTCATCGGCAATGCCGCTGTCGCGAAGGTACTGCGCTGCACGCTTAATGACGGTGCGGGGATACTGGTCAAACGGTCGGTTGTTCGGCGCGTCAATAACCATAACGTCGCCCGCCATGCAAAGGGTGGGTACTGCCGCAAAGGGATCTACGGCGGCGGAGCTTAAATTCGGTATAAATACCATGTCGCTTCTTTCAACCGGTGCGTACCCGTAATTCGAGCCGTCAAAGCCTATGCCGAAGCGCATGGTATCCTCAGTAAAGCGGCCGATGGGTATGGTGATATGCCGCCAACGCCCATAAAGATCGGTTACCTTGAAATCGACCATGCGGATGCCGTGCTCCAGACAAAAGGCCTGCGCCTGTGCAAGCGTTTCGAACATGCTGTAACCTCCGAAATGTAGTATTGCGGGGATTTTGTAAGATTGTGGTGTGTGCAAGAATATTGTCACTCCTTGTGGCAACGAAGTCAACGTTTATACAATATATAATGAAAAACGGCATAAAAATAAGGTCACTAAGACCTTATGGAAATGCAGGAACAGCTTTTTTGTTGTATTATAAACGTTCTCGTAGCACTGGTACAGCGAGCACAAATTTGGAGATCCTACGGCGATCCTCCGGTACAAAGGCTATGACTTCCGTTGGATTCGGTACTTCAAAATTGTCACCGCTTGAAAAGGGTAGCTTGAACATATTGGAAAGAGGAAAGGTAAGAGACACAGCTTCGCCGTTTCGCGTGCCCTCATAGGTGAGTGCTTCGCGATCAAGGCATATAATGCCTTCTCCCACGGTTGTGTGGCTGAGTGAGCGCGGGTTTAGATGAAGCTGTAATTCGGCCTTTGCGACTACGGAAAAACTTTCTTTTTCGGCTTCCTCGCGGATGCATGCACGTTGATATTCCACCCAATCGGAAACGTACCGGAAAATAGAACAATCGCTGTTTTCGCCTAGTAAAAAGCCGTAGTTATCCATTCGCGCGGCATTGCCGCACGCAGTGCAGAATATTCGGTCATCTTTGGTATCAAGTGTGAATTCAGCTTTACAGCGCGGGCATTTGTACAGCAAAAAATCCAGACGTTCTGCTCGTTTCTTAGCAGAATGCGGTATGCAGGCCAGTTCCTGCCAGCGGTACTCATCATGACTAATGGCCGTCTGTACGCGCGTAAAAATTTCATCTGTCGAAAAAGACCTTACTTCGTCCGCACGCATAACGGGGGAAAGAGATGCTTTCACCTGCCCCCGTCTGCGTGGCATAGTCGCCCATTTGGGTTTCATAAAATAGCTGCCGTATAAATGCACGGCATAGACGTTTACACCCATGCGTTTTATTAGGCGGGCGATATTCTCAGGGAACACATCCGTACGCCCCGTGCCGCTTACCTCCCCCTCGGGAAAAATGAGCACGCTGCCGCCGGACGATACGATATCGAGCATTTTGCGTACGGAAACCGCGTCTGCGCGAAACTGCTCGCGCGGGATGCAGCGAAATGCCCTGAGAAGCGCTGCAAGGTATTTGTTGTGGAAGAAGAAGGCCGCTGCAAGCGTGTTGACGCGTTTAGGATAAAGAGAAAGAAGCGCAAATATGAAATCAAAATTGGAGGAATGGTTACAGATAGCCAAAAAAGGCTCCTCAAGCTTTTTAGCACCACGCGGGGCAACAAAGCCGAAGCGGAAAAAGGCAAACAGTTTAAGTATAATTACGGCCGCGATATACCTGAGTTTTCCCGGTCGTTTCGCGATTCTTTTTCTTTGCATGAAAAAACCCCTTCCAAGCATTGATGGGCGCTGCATTTTTTGACCAAAGTACCGCGTCCGGCGTATCGCGCATTATCTTACAATATAGCCCTTAGACCCAGCCGGGTATATCTCAACCATGGTTCCCCAAAGAAAGCCCTCTAAAAACATCATTACACAAACAGCATCAAAATGGGAACGGCCACAAAGCAGGCGAGCGTAGTAAGGCTCAAGCCAGTTGCCACATAACTTTCGTCAGCGCCTACGGATGACGACACAACGACGGACTGGATCATCACGGGCATAGCCGCCTCAAGCGTGATAACGCCGCGCTGGATGCCCGTAATGTCAAACAAATGGCACAGCGCTAGCGTTATAAGCGGAGAAATGATAAAGCGCATCGCAAGTACCGCTGTCATCTGTCCGTCAAGCTTCAAGGTTTTTAAGCCGGTTTCGTAAATGACAAAGCCAACATACAAAAGCGAAAGCGGTGTGACCATTGCGCCCATGTACTTAGAAAAGCTTAAAATAAGGTGTGGCGGTCGAAAGCCCGCAGCAAGAAGCAATACGCAAACAACAAGGCTTACAAACGGCGGGTTGAGAACGCCCTTTAGGGTTTCTTTCACAGTGAGACGGGCTTGGCTGCCAGTACCGCTCTGCTTAAGCATCAATGCGCCGACCGTCCAGAAAAACGTGGTGTTTACGATGTAGAAGATCATCACAAAGGGCGTAGCCTCTATGCCGAAAAGCTCCCTGCACATGGGAAGCCCCACAAACAAAGAGTTTGAGAGCGCACACATGACCACAAATCCGCCGCGGCGGGGCATAGAAATGCGCATAAGCTTTGCAAGAACAAGGGAAAGCACCATGCAGGCGCTCAGGCTCATTACCACCACAAGAAAAAGCGTTTCTGCGCCCTTTAGCATGTCTAGGGTGATGTTGTTAAAAAAGTTGTCAATACACATCAACGGCACGCATACGTTCACGATAAGCTTCACAAAGAATGCTTTATGCTCGTGCTTGAGCCAACCGACCTTGCCGCAAATATAACCCACGCAAGCCAGCATCAAAATGATTGCCACCGCTGATAGGGAATTCAAAAGCTGAGACATAGTTCACCTGATGTCGATAAAAGGAAAGGGCAGTTGCTGCTGCCCTTTTGAAGTCTATTATATGGTATTCGCCTTACTTGGTGATTTTCCTGCATTCCAGATAATAGCGCTTTTCGTGTGCCTCGCCCATGGAGAAGGTCTTACGCGGGAGAGCACCGTCAAACACAACGGTTTTGAAAAGCTCGGATTTTTGCATGGGTGCAAGCAGAAAACCGATGTTGCGGGGCTTCGCGCCAAGCTCGTATACCACATCTGCGCCGTGGATGTAATCGACACTTGCCTTTTTATTGTCTTTAAGATAAGCATCGATGGCGTTTTGCAGCGTGCCGACTGCAAGCTGCGACGCGGGTGCGCTTACGACGTAGGCAAAGAAGCCTTTTTCATTTACGAAGGCAAGCTTATGCTCATTTTGTTCTACGTTAGCCACAAACGCAGCAAGTGCATCCCGGGTGGGGAAGCTTTCAATGCGGCAGCCGCCGTTTTGCGAAGTCAGAAGCGCTTTAAGTGCATCTACTGCATCTTCTGCTTTAAACAAAACCCGGTGTATGGGTTCAAATACAATGCCGTCGTCATGCACGTTTTCAAGCTCCACAAGGCAGAAGCGTGCGGGATGATCCTGCTTTTCAGCCTCGCTGAGGCCTTCCTTGCAGCGCTCCCAGTTGGCCTTAGCCGTGGCGAAGGAATGGTTGCCGTCTCCCATAGCAAACAGCATAGGAGGCTTGTCCGCTCCGTATTTTTCAGCAAACGCGTCTTTATCACAAAGCGCCTCAAGCGCATGAAGGGCGGCAAGAATATGCTTTTCTTCGGTGAACAAATACCCCTCAAGGTGGCCGCCCTGCTGCATTAAATCAAAATCGTAAATCTTTTCGGCCTCTTTTTTGGAGGCTGCAAGCGGCTCAATGACGGTACGATTGGGGTCGTCAATCAGCACAAGTATGTGCGGCAACTCGAGCGGTGCGTCCTTGCGAATGCGAAGGCGAGGGGGGATGCGCTCCACAATGGTACCCTCTGTTGCACGGATGAGGGTGCTTGCACCTTTGTTGTAATCGTACGCTTCAAGATCAAGCGCTACGATGAGGCCGTTTCTGGTTTTGCCGTCTACGGTACGGCGGACAAACACGAAGCCCTCGCTCTTTTCCTCGAGCACGCCCGAGTCCATATAACGGCGCATATGCTCATTGATGCTTTCGATGCGTTGCGCTTCACCCGGCTTATCGAGGTACATCTCGGGCAGCATGAGACGCAGCGTGGAGGGCGTTTCGCCTACGATACGCTCTGTTTCATTCCAGTATTCGGGCTGAGATGTATACTGGTCGCAGGCTACGACTGCCCATTTATGCATGTCCACACTTGCATTAGGCAGAAGGACGCGGGGTACCTTTACACCGATGCTGTTTTGATACTTCACTATACATACCTCCGGTGAGAATGTTATATTTTTGTAGGTTTCGCAAAAAGAATGCGGCGCATGCCACAAAAATGCAATTTTGACAAAGAAAGCGCCGTGCTTACAAATATTGTACAGCACGGCGCGGAGCGGGTCAATGGACGAAGGACGAATATACAAAAAATGTTTTAGGGAGCATAATTA
>JAEWZS010000171.1 GCA_023458355.1 Bacillota bacterium | reverse complement strand
GGGTTTTCGAGCGCATCCATGATGCCGAAGTTTACATTCATGGGCTGAAAATCCTTTCCGGCATATTCGGAAACATAGTGTGCAAGCGCACCGATTGCGGTTGTGCGCGTAAAATCCATCGGCTCTTTTTCGAGCATGAAATGTGCGAGGTTGACGCCTGCAACAAGCCCGCTCGCTGCGCTTTCAACATAGCCTTCCACACCCGTAAGCTGCCCTGCGAAGTACAGCCCGGGTAATGCCCGCGCCTGATAACTTACGTCAAGCTTGCCCGGAGAGTTGATGAAGGAATTCCTGTGCATCACGCCGTAACGCACAAAATTCGCGTTTTCTAAGCCGGGTATCATCCCGAACACGCGTTTTTGCTCAGAGAACTTTAAATTGGTCTGAAAACCCACGATGTTATAAAGCCTGCCTGCTGCGTCGTCCTGCCGAAGCTGGACCACAGCAAACGGCCGCGTATTTGTCCGCGCATCCTTAAGCCCCACAGGCTTTAGCGGGCCGTAAGCAAGCGTCATACGGCCGCGTTTTGCCATCACCTCAACAGGCATGCAACCCTCAAACACCTTAAGCGTTTCAAATTCCCTAAGCGGTACGGTCTCTGCATTTATGAGTGCTTCTATAAAAGCGTTGTACTGATTGGCGTCCATGGCGCAATTGAGGTAATCGTCGCCTCTGTCATAACGCGAGGCACGAAATACCTTTTCCATATCAAGCGAGTCGTACTCAACAATGGGTGCTGCAGCGTCGTAAAAATGTAAGTTATCCCCAAAAAAGCGCTCGATATCCGATGCAAGCTCCCCGTCGGTAAGAGGCCCTGTGGCGACGATGGCGGGGGTTTCCGGTAAAACGAGTACTTCTTCTTCTACAATCTCGATGTTTTTATGTGTGCGGATGCGTTCGGTAATCAGCGCGGAAAACCCCTCGCGGTCCACAGCCAACGCACCGCCCGCAGGCACACGCGTTTTATCTGCACAAGCGATAATAAGTGAATTAAGCCGCCGCATTTCCTCCTTAAGGAGACCTACAGCATTTTGCAGCCTATCGGAGCGCAAAGAATTGGAGCACACGAGCTCTGAAAACGCATCACTCGTATGGGCAGAGCTTTTCTTCTTGGGTTTCATATCGGCGAGCAAAACAGGAATGCCGCGTTCAGCTAACTGAAACGCGGCCTCACAACCTGCAAGTCCTGCGCCAACTACCTTGACGCGCTTCATTCTTCGTTCCCCTTCTTTTGCGGTCTTACAACGAAGCCGCAGTCTTTGTCTGAACAAAGGGTATAACCGCCGTGCTGCCCCGCCTTATGCACCATCATAGCGCCGCACTTGGGGCATTTTTCCTTAGCCGGTCTATCCCACGACACGAAATCGCATTCGGGATAGTTTTCGCAGCCGTAAAACGCCTTGCCGCGTTTGGATTTTCGTTTGATAATGTCTGCACCGCACACAGGGCACGGTACGCCGATCTTTTCGACGATCGCCTTGGTATTACGACATTCGGGGAAATTTGGGCACGCAAGAAATCTTCCGAAACGCCCCATTTTATACACCATCATCGCGCCACAGCGATCGCACTGTACATCGGACACCTCGTCAGGTATGACAATCTTTTCGATGCTCTCAGATGCCTTGTCAACCGTTTCCTTAAACGGACCGTAAAAATCCGAAATGACCTGACGCCACGGCTGCTCACCATCTTTTATAAGGTCAAGCTTGCTTTCCATATCTGCCGTGAACTTAACATCCACGATGTTTTCAAAGTTTTCCTTCATGAGCTGTGTCACCACAAAGCCAAGCTCAGTCGGGAAAAGCTGTTTTTTGTCGCGTTGAATATAACCACGCTCGATGATTGTAGAGATGGTAGGTGCATAGGTGCTCGGGCGGCCTATACCTTTTTCTTCGAGCGCCTTCACGAGCGATGCCTCCGTATAGCGGGGCGGCGGCTGGGTGAAGCGTTGTTCCGAATCTATTTTTTGCGCTTTAAAAGACTCACCCATGGCAAGCTTCGGAAGCTGTATTTCATCTTCCTGCGCATCGTCACGGCCCTCGGTGTAGATGACGCCGTAGCCGTCGAATATTGTCCTAACGCCGTTAGCGCGATAGGTGCAGGAGTTAGCATCGAAGGTAACGGTGCTCGTTTCAACGACCGCTTCGGCCATTTGGCTCGCAAGGAAACGTTCGTAGATGAGTTTATAAAGCTTATACTGATTTGCGTTGAGTGAGGCCTTCACTTTCAGCGGCGCGTTTTCTACACTTGACGGTCTGACCGCCTCGTGCGCATCCTGCGCACCCTTCCTACCCCGGTACACATTGGGTGTTTTAGGTACATACCTTTCGCCATAGGTATCTTTGATATGCGCAAGAGCTTGGGATTGTGCTTCTTCGGACACACGCACGGAATCGGTACGAATGTAGGTGATAAGGCCCGTGGGTCCCTTTCCTTCAAGCTCCACGCCTTCGTATAACTGCTGTGCTACGAGCATGGTGAGTTTCGTGGTAAAGCCAAGTTTTCTTGAAGCTTCCTGCTGCAGGCTGCTCGTTGTGAATGGCGGCGGAGCGTGGCGTGTTTTTTCCGCCACCTTGATATCGGTGATTATAAACGGTGCATCCTTCGACAGCTCCAGAACCTTTTTTGCTTGCTTCTCGCTGCCGATGTCGGTTTTTTTACCGTTGAAGCCGTAAAATTTAACCGCAAGGGGCTTTTTTACGGTACCCCCCGTGAGTAAGGCGGTAATAACCCAGTATTCCTCGGGGTTAAAGTCGAGTATCTCCTGCTCACGATCACATATAATGCGCGTGGCGACCGACTGTACGCGGCCTGCTGAAAGTCCCTTGCGTACTTTCGCCCAAAGAACCGGGCTTATTTTATAGCCTACGA
>JAEWZS010000170.1 GCA_023458355.1 Bacillota bacterium | reverse complement strand
GCCAACGACAAGGTTAGAACCTGCAACGATGCCGCCAAACGCATCTATGATGCTGCCTGCCTGCCCTCCGTTGCCGATAATAAGACGCGTCGCGTTGATGTTAAGAGCAATTCGAAACAGCGTGAAGAGCAAAAGGAGCGTTGGGAACGTAGAAAATTCGAGCGTCTCTTTAATAAAAAGAGACGTCAAAAGAACGATGAGCGACAGCGCAATGTTTATGATGAGGAATAAGTCCAGTACACCCGTTGAAAGCGGGATAATGATGAGCATAACGATGAGAAGCACCGCAACCGCGATGATGATATCGGTTGACTTAATCTTCATGCCGCTCACCCCTTCCTACGGTTTTATTCAAAGAGAACTCTTCCCTACGCCCTTGCACGGCGGTTAACACGGTTCTTCAAGCGGTAGACGTAAGCCAATACCTCTGCGACCGCTTGGTACATGTCCTCAGGCACTTCCTGCCCTATATCGCAAAAGAAGTACAGCCCGCGCGCGAGCGTTCTATCTTCAACCACCGAGATATTGAGCTCCTTCGCCCGCTCCTTAATCTTTTTTGCAAGGTAGTCCGACCCTTTGGCGACCACGACAGGTGCCTTGTTGACGCCTTCCTTGTAGCGAAGCGCCACTGCGAAGTGTGTGGGGTTTGTAATCACCACGTCCGCCTCCGCAACCGCCTGCATCATGCGCGCGCCGCTCATCTGCCTCTGCTTTTGGCGTATGCGGCTTTTTGGCTGCGGGTTTCCCTCTGTAAGCTTATACTCGTCGCGCAGCTCCTGCTTGGTCATACGAAGTTCCCGTTCGTAACTCCACCACTGGTACAGATAGTCAAACGGTGCAAACACCGCAAGCGCGATGGCGAGCTTGAACGCCATGGAGAGAAGCATGTCAGCCATTTGCGCTGCAGAAAATGCAGCGTCTCCCCGCATGAGCTGCGGCGTCATTTGAATCTGCAGCATGTAATGGTCGTAACCGACCTTCGCGAGGATGGCGAGGCGGATAACGGACTTTAGAAGCTCAACGAGTGTCTTTCGCGAAAATATGCGCTTGAAGCCTTCGATCATATTGACGCGTGAAAACTTGGGCTTTGCAGCCTTTGTGGAGAACAAAAACCCCACCTGGAGATAGTTGAAAACGATTGCTCCCAAAAACGCAGCCGTAAGCGGCACAAGAAGTATGAGCATCGTTTTGAGAATCGTCCCGCCCAAAAGAGAACGCATAGTTGCGATATCGTAGCTTTTCGGGAGCGATCTCCCTACGCCTAAGAAGCTTTTCAAAAACCCCGTAAGCCCATCTACCATCACGCTGCCGAGTGCCGCGAGCGCTACGAAAATGACCAGCAGCGAAAGCGCCGTAACAAGGTCGTGGCTTTTTATGACTTGCCCGCGTTCCCTTGCCTCTCTTCGCTTTTTTGGTGTTGCTTTTTCGGTCTTTTCCCCGCTGTGCTGCGCCATTACGCTGCTCCCGCCAACCCGCGTATCATATAATCGACGGAGTTGAACATCTCCCTAAAAATATCCTGCGTAAAATTCACATACACCGGCAGTATAATCAAAAGCACCACAAAGCCCAATATGATTTTGAGCGGTATGCCCACCACGAATATATTGAGCTGTGGGGTTGTCTTAACCACAAAACCCATAAATACCTCCGCGATGAGCCCCGCCGCCACAACCGGCATGGCGATGTTGATGACAAGCCCGAACGAAAGGGCAAACACCTCGAGCGCACTGTACCCGAGCATGGGGTTTAAGCTTACCTCCCC
The DNA here is from genome assembly GCA_023458355.1 of Bacillota bacterium. GTDB lineage: Bacteria > Bacillota > Clostridia > Christensenellales > CAG-138 > UBA7707. Next base: position 3,301 of record JAEWZS010000170.1, on the reverse strand, counting down.
GGCGGGGATGTTGCGGAATGTGGAAAGCAGGATGTAAACAAGCTGCTGGTGTGCATCGACCGCGAAAAACGACGCGAGAAGCACGATATAGAGAAAGTTGCCCATCATGGGAACACTTAGGTTGCTTTGCGCATCGAGCACGTTCACCATGCCAAAGCCCATCTGCATGTCAATGGCTTGACCGGCTGTTTGTGTGAGCGAGAAAAAGAGCGTCGTCACATACCCGAGCACCATTCCGAACAAAAGCTCCTTCACACACAAAAGCATGTAATCGAGCGTACCGTCGTATTGTAAGATCGGAATAGACTCCCATGTGGAATACAATACGCCTGTGAGCACAACGCACAGCATAATCTTCACCACGTTGGGCAGGTTTTTTCGCCCAAAGATGGGAGAGGAAAATATGAGTGCGCTGATGCGCAGAAACACCAGTAAAAAATAGTCCGCATGGTTCGCGACGGCATAAATGAGTTTTTCCATAAGGCTTCTGCTTCCTTAATGGAGCGACTGCACGTAGTCGAAAATTCGGTATGTAAAATCCGACAGGCTCGTCAGTATGAACCCTCCGAATACAATCAGCGCAAGAAAAATGGCGATGATTTTCGGGACAAACGAAAGCGTCTGTTCGTTGATTTGGGTTGTCGCCTGAAAAATGGAGATAATGACACCTACCACCATACCGGTTATTAGCATAGGGGCTGATACCGTGAGCACCGTCGTGATCGCGTCCTGCAAGACTTTGATGATCTCGGTCTGGGTCATGCTATCTCCTTATCGTCAGTTAAAGCTTGTAATAAGCGTCTTCACCGTAAGTGTCCAACCGTCCACCATTACAAAAAGCAAAAGTTTAAAAGGTAAGGATATGACCGTGGGCGGCAGCATCATCATACCCATCGACATGAGCGTACTTGCAACCACCATGTCGATTACGATGAACGGTATGTAGAGGAAGAAGCCAATCTCAAACCCATGTTTGATCTCACTTGTAACAAATGCAGGTATGAGCGTGGTGTTTTTAATTTCATCGAGGTTGTCCACCGTGGCGCCCTGCCCGGAAGCATTCATAAAAAACTTGAGGTCACTTTCATAGGTCTGCGCGAACATAAAGCTTCGAATGGGCTCCATGGCCCTCTCGCCCGCCTCTTCCTGTGTGATAACACCCTTTATATACGGCTCATAGGCCGTTTCCTTTATGGTGTCGATGGTGGGCGTCATAATAAAAAGCGTTACGAAAAGCGCTAGGCCGATGAGTACCTGGTTAGGCGGCATCTGCTGCATGCCAAGGCCGTTTCTGACAAGCGAAAGTACAATCACGATTCGCGTGAAGCATGTAAGCATGACGAGGATGGACGGCAAAAGCGTGAGAACCGTAAGCATGATGAGAATTTCGACACTTTCGCTTCGATCCCCCAAAATGCCGCCGAAGGGGCCTTCCTCCTCCGTGGGGCCGGCTGCCTCCGACGCATTCGTATCCGGCAGCACAGAGCAGCCCGCCAAGAGAAGCACCGTAAGCATCGCTAGAAGCACAATAAGCGTACGCTTGACAGCGCGCTTATTTTTGTCGATCAGTTGCTTTGCGCGAAGCTCGTTCATCATGCGTCGCCCTTCGTGTCTTCGTCGATGGAGTCTTTCAAGATTTCCTGAAATTCGCTCTTACGGCTCATTCCCATCGTACCCGTACCATATCGTTCACTTCGCCGCTGCTTTATGTCATTAAGAAGCGCGTCAAGATCGTCTTCAACCGCTGTCTCTGCCTTTGCACGCGGCTTAAACAGCGAAAAACTTCCCTTTTTGCCGTTAATAAAGCCCATAATAGGCGGTACTCCCTTCGCAAATGGCTTTTGCTCCGCTTCCTCCGGCTCGAGCGGCTCAAGTTCTTCGCGTTTAAGTTCAGCGATAAGCCCAATGTTTTGCCCCGTTACGCCTATAAGAAAAAATTTGCCCTTCGTTTCCAAAAGCACGACGCTCTTGTCCTTTTGGAGCATCACACGCTCCTTAACGCGCATGTGTTTTGCTCTCGTGAGCGCACCGCTTTTATTGCCTATGTAGCGCGTGGCATAATAGGCGAGCAAAAGTACCGCAAGCAGCACGATGATAAGCCCCAGCGTTTGACCGAAATTATCCTGCAGCACGAGCAAAAGCTGCTTTTGTGCATTTCCCATTACGCTTAAAATCAACAAAATGTCCTCCGATAAGAGAAAATGCCCCGGCAGCACGTCCTGCGCTGCCACGCGCGAAGATACGCCAGCCAAAGCATTATGCTTTTGTTACATGCATGCCGCATCAAAGCTGCATGCGCATCACTTCGTTGTACGCATCGATTACCTTGTTGCGCACCTGTACCGCGAGGTTGAATGTGAGCTCTGCTTTCTGTGCCGTGATGAGCGAGGTGTGAATATCGGTGCTCTGGCCGCTCAAAAGCTGCAGGCTGTTGACATCGTTTTTTGTCTGCACTTCCTCTACCTGCCCGATGGCATCCTTTAAAAGGTCGGAAAAGTTCGTACCCGTGTTTTCGGTCGTCGAACTCCCGGTCGTGTTGAGGACGTTGAGCAGCGAACTGATATTGTTTACGGAATCAATTGCCATAAGTTACCTCCTCAAGAGCTTATTTGCCGATTTCGAGCGCTTTGAGCATCATGCTCTTCATGCCGTTGAGTGCTGTCACGTTTGCCTCGTAGGCGCGTGTTGCGGCCATCATATCGATAAGCTCGGTGGTCTCATTCACATTGGGGTAGCGTACGTAGCCATCCACGTCCGCATCCGGATTGTCGGGATCGTACTCGAGCTTAAAGTCGGATGGGTCCTCCACGATTTTTGAAACAACAGCTCCTCGGCCGATTGGGTTCATTGCGGAGTTTAAGTAGCTCGAGAACGACGGTTTTTGCTCGGTTATTACCGTGACCTGGCGCCTGTAAGGGCCTCCGTCACTTGTACGCGTTGTTTGGGCATTGGCGAGGTTTTGGCTGATAACGTCCATGCGCATGCGCTGCGCGGTGAGCGCCGAGCCGCTGATGTTGAACGCGTTGAGAAAACTCATGCTATCTGCCCTCCGTGATCGCAAGCCGCAGCATGGAAAGCTCGGTGTTGAGCTTTTCCACGAGCGTGTTGTAATAGAGCGTGTTCTTGGCAAGCTCTACGTTTTCATAGTCGATGTCGACGTTGTTGCCGTCCATGGTCATGGCGGTGTTTTCGTTTTTCACCACGGAGGCCTGCACGCTCTCCGGATCGTTTGTAAAACTCCTGTGGCCCTCGCGCGTCATCTTGTTGGCAAACGCGCCGTCGCCCTCGAGGGCCGCGGAAA
>JAEWZS010000169.1 GCA_023458355.1 Bacillota bacterium | reverse complement strand
GAACAGCACATCCTGTCCTTCAAGTTTTCCAAGCCTGCCTGCGGTAAAACCTGCAGCGTTATAACGCCCGAAAAACACGCCTTCTACACGGTTGTCCTTGTATACGGGCGCATATACGGTAAGCTTTGCTACGCCATCGCATACATGAACACCGCGGTTGCCGCTGCATGCACTTTCAAACCATTCCTCTTCGCCTACATCTGTACTGCTGCCGAAAACCGAAAGTACGACACCGTCCGTGCCCGCCACACCAATCTCCTCAAAAGCGCTATTTTTGAAGAGTAGGCGAAAATATTCCTCTTTTGCTGTATCTATGCCGCCGTTTTGAGAAATCATATCGGCTGCGAGAAGTGCGTCGCCCTCGAGCGCCGCCACCGCAGTGGTAACGCGGTCCACTCTGTTGGCTGCGACGAGTTCCATGTTGTAGGAAGACCGCTCCTCCACATTGTTGTTTACGTAGTTAATAAAATCCTTTACAGCTAAAAAAATAAACAGAAGTACCAGAGCGATAGCCAGCGTATTCAAAATGAGCGCAAGCTTTTGCCGCTTAGACACGCCGACATCCCCCCTTCGGCTTTCTGTTATATTTTGTTAATAAAATTATACAATATTTGGCATGGTTTTCGCAAGGTTTGTTCGCGCATATTCTATTTACCTGTGCTTTATTAAAAGCTTCATCATCAACGGCTTGACAAACCGATTTCGGGCGGTTATCGTAATCTAAAGGAAATCATGTAAGGAGACGCGCAATGTTCCTGCAATTCTAAAAACAAAAAACCGGGCGTGGAATATATGCTTGAAGTTTTTACTTTAACGCGCATGTATACTTTCGTTCGCTACGGAAAATTGTAATGGCCGTACGCCGCGGGACAGTTTCCCGCGGCGCTTGTTTTTAGGAGGAAAGCATGGCACAGATAAGCATAAACAACTTAACATTTGCCTACGAAGGCAGCTTTGATAACATTTTTGAGAATGCATCCTTCCGCTTCGATACCGATTGGAAGCTCGGCTTCATCGGCCGCAACGGGCGCGGTAAGACCACACTTTTAAAGCTCCTTATGGGCCAATATGAATTTAGCGGGCAGATAAGCTCGCCTATAGAATTTTCTTATTTTCCGTTTGAGGTAAATGCCCCTTATCGCACAACGCTAAACGTGCTCCGCGAGCTATGCAAAGAGCTTGTTGAATGGCGCATTGAGCGTGAGCTGATGCTTCTTGAAGTCGATCTGAGCGTGCTTGACAGGCCTTTTGAAACGCTCAGCATGGGCGAGCGTACCAAGGTGCTGCTTGCTGCGCTTTTTGAGAGAGAAAGCAATTTTCTTCTGATCGACGAACCCACGAACCACCTCGATATGCGTGGACGCGCACTTCTCGCAAATTGGCTTAATTTAAAAAAGGGTTTTTTGCTGGTTTCGCATGACAGAAATTTTCTGGACGGCTGCGTGGATCATGTATTGAGCATTAATAAGGCGAACATCGAAGTACAAAAAGGCAATTTCTCCACATGGCAGCACAATACCGCGCTTCGCGACAGCTTCGAGCTTACGCAAAACGAAACGCTCAAAAAGGATATTGAACGCCTTAACGAGGCAGCAAAGCGAACCGCACAATGGTCTAACGTAGTGGAAAGAAGTAAGAAAAGCGCAGCCGACAGCGGCTACGTGGGCCACAAGGCAGCCAAGATGATGCAGCGCTCCAAGGCGACGCAAAGCCGCATCGAGCGGGCAGCGGAGGAAAAGTCAAAGCTGTTAAAAAACATTGAGCGCACCGACAGCCTTGCCGTGCGGCCTGTAACTTACTTCAAAGATACACTCCTCTACGCAGGCGAGCTCTCCTGCGCATATGAAAACAATGCGGTATTTCAAAATGTAAGCTTCACCGTTTCGCGCTTTGACAGAATTGCCATTCGCGGAAAAAATGGCAGCGGAAAGTCCAGCCTCATAAAGCTCATTTTAGGTGAGTACATTCCCTTCACGGGCGAGCTTCGAATAGGAAGCGGCCTTATACTGTCCTATGTACCGCAGGATACAAGCTTTTTGACGGGTTCTCTCAAGGACTTTGCAAATAGTAGCCATATCAATGAAAGCCTTTTTAAAGCTATTTTGCGAAAGCTTGATTTTTCGCGTGAACAGTTCGAAAAGGATATGAGGGATTTTTCAGCCGGGCAGAAGAAGAAAACGCTCATCGCAAAAAGCCTTTGTGAAAAAGCGCACCTCTATATTTGGGACGAACCTCTCAACTATGTGGATGTACTATCGCGTATTCAAATCGAGGATTTGCTTTTGGAACACAAGCCCACGATGCTCTTTGTGGAACACGACAGTGCATTTATGGATAACGTGGCAACAAAAATTATAGATATGTAAACCGCAAAAGGCTGTCGTATGACGGCCTTTCAGACTGTCGAAAAACCCTTTGGGGGTTTCGGGCACCGTATACGCAGTTTGCAATAGTCGTCTTGCTCCTTTTGTCGTAATACTCCTTTGCGACAGCCGCAGCTTAGTGGCTGATGAAGTGTCCCGCCCGAAGGCCTCACCGGGCTTCCGTTTCACTTTATCCGCGACGGCCACAGCCAAGTGACCGAGCGTGTCTCCCGCGCGAGGGCCCACAGGCGGCGCTCAACTCCGCCCCCCAGAGGCTAAGTTGGCGAGTGGCGACATGCGCATCACGGCGGCCGTCGGCGGGAGACGCCTCACGTCCGGCGAAGCCGGAGCCCTTAACGTCCGGCAGAGCCGGAGCCCTGCGGGCCAAAGCCTTCGGCTTTGCGTGGGCCAAGGCCTGCGGCCTTGCGGGCACTTGGCTTGCGAGCCTTCGAAAAGCCTTGCTACGCGAGGCTTTCTTTTCAAGAAGCGCCGGCCGTGCAGAACGCACATACGATTCTTGCAAACCTTAAAAGTGTCGCAAGACACTTTTTTGACACGCAAAAGGCCGTCGTATGACGGCCTTTTACTATACTCTTATAATCTTACTTTTCGCTTTTTTTCGTTTTGCGTCTAAGCATCACTGTCATAAGCACGAGTCCTGACAGCACGAACACTGCCAAAACGAGCACGGTCGGCTCGCTGCCGGTGTTAGGAACGCCTGCGGTTCCGGGTGTCCAAGAGCCGCTGAAGGTAACGTTTTTATACGGCATTGCAAACGCACCGTTTACAACCGTTACATCCGTTGTTTTCCAGCCACTGAATATATAGCCTGCAACCTGTGGTGCGGGTGCAACCTGCGCAGTTGTGCCCACGTAAAAATAGTTGACAGCAGGTGCTGCAGGTGCAGTAGCGGGTACAAAGTCCGCGTACATATAATTCACGGCATAGATGACTTCAAACGGGTTGGGCGTAGGATCGGGAGACTCGGGCGGGGTCGGTGTCGGATTGTCACACGTCCAATAACAGGTTATCTCTACATTCTGACGGGGCATATAAAAATAGTAATAACGCTGCCCATGATGCCAGCCTGTATGGACCTTTGCTCCACTTACATCCCAGCCGTGGAACGTATACCCGTCCAAACTGGGGGGAGCCGCTATTGTTACCAAATTGAGATAGCGGTAACTTTGATCGGCCGGTAAATCCGGTGCACCTGTCGGGACATCGCCCGTATAAGAATAAGTAACCGTAGGATTGTGTTGGTGGTTCTGCTCATGCGCCATCGCCGCATTAAATATGCCCCCTGTTAAAAACAGAGCGCATACCAGGAAAAGGACAATAGTTTTCTTGAAGATGCCGTTCATAGCCGCCTCCCATATTGAGTGTATTATGAGGGGAGATGTGGACATACTCCCCTCCTCCCTATAAATATGCGAGGCTCTGGTGCGGTTATTCACCTCATCGACAGACAACGGTGAAACTTCTTATTTTTCGCTATTCTTTTTAGTAACAATCGATAACTTATTCCCCGGGAAATTATGGCAGGATTCGCAGATCTGTTTTTATATAAGAAAAGTGTTTAGCCAATACTAAAAACCCCCGAGCAAATTGTGCTTTTGCACAAGGTGCTCGAGGGTTCTTGACAGCTAAATCAGAAAGAAATAGGTTTCTCTTTGCTCTTCTTCCGCGCATACTCTTCTTTGAGCATGGACGCCAAAACGAGAAGTTCTTTTCTAGAGGATACATTGAGTTTCATATAGATACGCTTGCTGTGGGTCTTGATGGTGTTGATGCTCAAATAAAGCTTTTTAGCAATCTCATCGGCGGTATAACCCTCACAGTAAAGGTCGAACACCGCGCGTTCCGCTGCGGAAAGCGAGTCGATAGAGTCGGCAAATTCGCTCAGAAGTGCATAGCGGTCACCCTGACTCGTTTGCACTTGCGCTCCCGCGGCAATTTGCTCATTTTCTACTGCGGCACGCTCTTTGATTGAGCCTATAAGCTCGTCTATCTCGCGGATACCCGTTTTTTGCTCTGTGTCGTCCGCTGTGCGGATGTTTTCAATAGATTGGTTAAGCGGCTTGGAGAATCTGCGGCTCATATAGAGCGAAGCAAACAGCGCAGTGACCATGAGCGTAACGAAAAGGACCGTAAAGCGGCCTGTATCGGCTCTTACAAGTTTTGTGAGTGTTTGCCGCGGCATCATGAGCGCAACCGAATAATGGTTTTCCGTTATAAAAGGTGAGTCCGAGGGGTAGATGGAAAGCGGACGCACAAGGCCCGCGTAAGCATTCCCATGTCCGTCTTCCATGGAAACAAACCCGTTCGCATCGCTTTCAAGTTGATAAAGCGCTGCCGTTTCCATGCCGGTCGGCACCTCCACACCACCTCCTGCCGTAAACGCGCGCGAAAGCTCAACTGAGCTCCCGTTCGTGGGTGCAAGCATCACAAAGCTTTGCGGGTATGCGCGGTGGTCCGGTGCATAGGAAAGCGAAAACAGCATGGTGCTTACCTCAAAACCGCACGCGCCCATGAGCGTACCATCGGAGGCGATCAGAGGCGCCACGCAAAGCATGGTTTGATCGCTCATGTTATCGAAAAAACCCGGTCCCAGAAAGAAATATGCGTGTGAAAGCGGCAGCCCGCTTAAAAACGATTTTTCTAGGTTTTTTTTGAAATCGCTGTCTTGCGGTACGCTAAGTTCCATCTGCCATTCCGCGTGCATGTTGATGCTGTTTTTACGCGCAACGGAGGCCGGCCCTCGCAAAAGCTGTAAATACGGGTCGGTCGCGTTGATAATATTGGGCTCCATGTTACGAAGATAGATACAGGCGCGATTATCCTCAGCGTCAGAAAGAGTCGGGTTAACAGTAGCGTTAAGCATCAAAAATGCGCCGCTTGCGCGCGCACGCGAAAGCGCCATGGAAAGCGAGGTATAGGAACCGCTCATAAGCGGTTCAAGTGCATCCGGATTTTTTGCAATATCCCGTGCGTAAAACCCCTGTTCCAGTATGCGCGCTTCAAGATCATTCGCCAAGAGCTTTGCATAGGAAACGCATACGGCGGAAATAGTTTCAAAATCGGCTTCAATATCTGTTGCGACATGGGTCAGATCGTTTTCCATAAGCGTTTTCTGCCCCTCGCGACCGGAGCTGAATACGCCCGCGGTGCTCAAAAGGAGCATCACACTCAACAGCATGATGCCCGTTATAGATAGAAGATAGATAAATACCGCAACACGCATAGACCTGCCCGCACGCATCGCATCGCGTAGGGAGGCAACCGTCGCCTTAACGCGTTGGAACACGGTTTTCGCCATTATTGACGCCTGCTTTTTGCAAATTCTATAAGTGCGGATTCCGATACGGCCTCATAGGCCGCGTCTGCGCTTAGCTCCGCTAAAAGCACCTTGTATTCTTCCCGCGTAGTTAAAACGGAAGACTTCCATCCGGCAGTATAATCATCGTCCATCTCGTCAAAGCCGTTGAACACGGGCGGCAGGTAGAAACGGTACTCCTCAAGCATCCCTGAGGCTGTCATTAGAAGCTTGGAGACATTTGTGTTTTCGCTTTTTGCACCCGCATTGACCACGCTTAAAAATGCTTCCTGCGTAACCGGCAAATAGCCCGTAGATGATACAAAGCGTTCATTTTGTTTTGCCTGCGTGAACCATTTAATAAAAACGCTCGACGCGTATTCGCGTGTTGCATCGGATTTGAACACACTCATACCGCCGCCGCGCTGCAGGGCGACCTTTTCCCCTCCCTGAAACACAGGGTATGGGAGCACGTCAAAAACAACCTGCTCAACGGTATTATCGGGATAAGTAATCGAATCGCCATAAAACAGAACACCCGCCGTGGAGCCCGTGGAGCATACGATATCGCCCGTTTCCATAAACTCGGAAGAATAGCTGTCGGCAATGGCGATACTGCCTTCTACCGAGGGGCGGTAAAACGTTTCGAATACGCGCGTATACGAATCGGACGTTAGGTTCAGTTGCTCGTCCTTAATAAAGCTTGTGTTAAGCTGCTCCATACCGATTTGTGCCAGGTTGAACCACGAATCAGGCATGTAAAACGCCTTGCCGTCGTATTCCACATCAGGTGTTAAGGAATCCGTCCAAATATAATAACTTTGACTGGCCTTCGCGATGCCCTCAAAGGTAGAAAGACTTTCAGCCGTTACACCCGTGGCGGCAGAAAACCTGTCAAAAAGCGTGCGGTTAAGAAAAAGCACCTCCGTGGACTTGGCCACCGGGAACACATACAGCGCATCATCGATGTACCCTTCCTTTAAAAAAGCAGGTATATACGCGCTGAGCTCTGCATCGGAAAAGTAATTATTTAAATCGGCAATAAGCCCTTTTTCCTTTAAGAAGAGTGCTGTTACGGGATATAGTGTTGTAACGTCGGGCAGCACAGGTGCACCGGGCTCGCCGTTTGCAGCCATTTCGAGCATCTTAACGATGGAGGAGGAGCTTGAAACGCTCGTCACACTCACAATCACGCCCTGCTCGCTGCCGACAGTATTATTGAACTCATTGACGAGCGCATCCATGGTCTCCTTCATCTGCCCGCCGTAATTGTGCCACAGAGAAACGGTAACAGGATTTTCCGGATCCAGCATAGGCTTTGCGCCACAGCCTGCAAGCGGCAGCACACCAAAGATAAGAAGAATACAAAGAAAAACGGGGAAGATTCGCTTTCGCATATCGGGACGGTCTCCGTTTCGTATTTCTTTTCCCCAAAATCACCCAAGGGGTGATGACGGCGATCAGAATTTTTCTTACAATAGAAAGTGGAATATGCTTTGCTGTTCATACACAGTATAGCACACGCAGCCTAAGTTTCAAAAGTCTTCCTAGGGATTTTCGCCATTGAAACGCGAAAAGCTTTTGAGAGGATGTAACAAACATGTTTTTCGGAGGAGTGGTATGAACGATATTCTAGGCGGCCTTTTTAAAGGTCTCAGCGGCTTTATGCCACAGGATGACCCCGAGGTTAAGCTGTTTCAAGCGCAGTCGGAATTAAGCGAGCTGCAGTCGCGCGAAACGGAAATCTACGCCAAAGTCGGAAAGCTTGTCATGGAGCAGGATGGAAGATCCCGTTTCCCCGACCTATTTAGCCAGCTCGAGCTTGTAAAAAACAACATCGCCTCAGCGCAGACACGCTTACAATCCATAAAGGGCGAAAAAGATGCAGCAGAAAAGGCAAAAAGAGCCGAAGAAGAGAAGCGCACCTGCCCCAACTGCAATTATATAAACCCTGACGGCGTCAACTTCTGCCAGGAATGCGGTACAAAGCTGGTCGGCCCCTTGAAAAATATCTGTTCCGCGTGCAAAATGGAAAATGAGCCGGGTGCGCGCTTCTGCGGCGGCTGCGGCGCAAGGTTGGGAGGTTAATCATACCTTTATGGCAACATTCAAAGCTCCCTGCATCCATTGCGGTACTCTTGTCGAACGCGACGCGCGCTTTTGCCCCAACTGCGCAAGCGCCAGCCCTTTTTTATACCTTTGTCCAAGCTGCTTAAGGCCCGTCAAAAAAGAGGAGCGCATATGCGCAGGCTGCGGACGGTCTCTTCGTGTAAATTGTCCGCATTGCAATCAACAAACATTCGTGCAAGAGCGTTGTGAGCGCTGTTTAGGCGATCTCATGATTGTTTGTACTAACCAACGCTGCCGTGTAAAACAGTTTTTTGAAAACGTAAAATGCACCGCTTGCGGCAAGAAGCTCAAAAAATAATGGAGGAACGAAATGCTTAAGTCCTTTACACGTAACTATGAAGACAACTCCACCGAAGCGGGTTATGAGTTTACCTTTTATTGCGACTGCTGCGGAGATGGTTACAGGAGCTCGTTTGTACAGTCGGAAACCTATAAAAAGGGAAAAGGCCTTCGCGTGCTGACACAGGGCGCAGGTGTTTTAGGAAACCTGTTCGGCGGTGCGCTTCACGATCTTGGTTACTCTATGGAGCGAGGCGGCGACATACTCTCCGAGCGGTTCGAAGGTCAAAGTCCGGAGTGGCGCAAGGAGCACGAGCAGGCATTTGAACGCGCGCAAAACGAGGCGCAGCAACACTTCCACCGCTGCCATTCCTGCCGCACATGGGTGTGCGATGCGGATTTTAACGAGGACGAGGGTCTTTGCGTCAGCTGTGCGCCGCGCCAGGAAATCTCTGTGGCCAAGGCTCGCGCAGATGCGATGCAGAGAAACATTGAAACCGCCGCGGAAAGTGCTACCGTTTGGAAGGGAAAAATCGAATCAAAGACCACCATCTGCCCCGTATGCCAAAAGCCTGCGGGTTCGGGCAAGTTCTGCAACAATTGCGGCGCTTCGATGGACCTTAAGGTTTGCTCACAATGCGGCGCAAAGAATGCATTAAACGTTCGCTTTTGCAACAACTGCGGCACTTCCCTTGCTCCAAAGCCTACAACCTGCCCCTCCTGCGGCGCACCGCTTACACCGGGCACCAAATTCTGCGGTGACTGCGGCGCGAAAGTTTAGGGTAAAATTTCGTTATTCCGGCGGTTCGTACCGCCCGCTATACAATCTATTTATGAATTAGGGAGGACAACAATCATGGCATTCTGCAATAATTGCGGCACACAGGTAAACGACGGCAGATTCTGCCCCAACTGCGGTGCTACCGTTAACGGCGCAGCTCCTCAGCAAAATGCGGCCTACAATGCAGGCGCACAAACCGCCCCCGCGCTCGACGACGCGCAGCAAAACAAGGCGATGGGAATTCTCGCTTATCTTGGCATTTTGGTGCTCGTTCCCCTGTTTGCAGCACCCAACTCGCCGTTTGCGCGCTACCACGCTAACCAGGGTCTGGTGCTCGCCATCGCCGAAATCGCCTACGGCATTCTTGTTGGCATCCTCACCACGCTCTTCTGGTCGATATCCTGGACATTCGGCAGCATCATGAGCACGATTTTCAGCCTTGTGTGGCTCGGTTTCCTCGCGCTCGTAATCATCGGCATCATGAACGCCGCCAAGGGCGAAAAGAAGCCTCTCCCCCTCATTGGCGGGATCACGATTATCAAATAAGACACATAATACGTTTACGAAAGGGCTGTTTGGCTTAAAACCAAACAGCCCTTTTAATGTGCTTGTTTTACGCGTTTGGACCGAGCGTATCGGCAAGAATCTGCAAGCAAGAGCTATGCACAATCGCAACAACCATATCATCTGACAATAGGATGGTTTCGCCGCGAGGCAGCATCAACTCCGAACCGCGAAGAACCGCAACCAGCATACATTCCTCAGGGAACTTGATGTCTTTCAGCGTTTTCCCGGCCGCTATGGAGCGTTGATCTACAACCCTTTCCACCAGCGAATACTGCCCGCCATGGAGCTTCAAAAGCGTCATCATATCCCCCATGGTCATTTCTTCCGCCACAAGCCGTGCCATAAGATCAGCCTGGTTGAGTGCCGCATCTACACCCATTGTAGCGTTAAACAGCCATGCGTTTTTCGGATTGTTAACCCTTCCGACTACGCGGCGTACTCCGTACTCCATTCTGGCAAGAGTAGCTATCACCAAATTGGTTTCGTCCGCCCCGGTAACCGCGGCTACCGCATCGGCACCAAAGATCCCTGCCTCCTCCAACACTTTCGGATCCGTGCCGTCCGCATGGGCTATACAGTTTTCCGGTAAGTCGCGTTTAAGGATGGGAATTCTTGTATCACGCACATCAATAATTTTAATTTCATGCCCGCGTTCTATGAGCAATGCGGCCAAATATGCGCCAACCTGTCCGCCGCCTACGATAATCACCTTCATGCTTTTACATCCCCCTTCCGTTGGTAAATCCGAACAACTTTTTCAGTCTGCCGCTTGATGAAATAACGGCTGCGATATAGAGCATGTCATTCTTCTCGAGTACGGTTCCCAATGTCGGCAAAAACGTTTTGTTTCCCCGCATAATCGCAACCACTTGAACTTCGCCCAATACACTCAGGTCCCTGACATGATACCCAACCATCATTAACGGCACCTCTATTTCTACAAGTTCCACATCGCCGTTTCCGACGCTGAACACGGTATTCAGGGGTGAATAGCACAGAAGATCCGCTGCCCGTTTGATGCCCCATGTGGTGGAAGATAAAGTTTGTACGCCCAGCCGTCTATAGATCTCAGCTTTCTCCCGGTTATACAGCCGCGCGCCCACCTTAGGAACATGGTAAATTTCCGTGGCGATACGGGCAATTACAGCGTTAGATTCGTCGCTCGATGTAAATGCCGCCAGTGCGTCCGTTCTGTCGATTTTTGCTTTCATAAGAACGTCGCGGTCAAACCCAATGCCCTCTACGGTATCACCCCGAAAAGCAGGGCCAAGCGCTGCAAACGCCGAAGCGTTGGAGTCAATCACTGTAACGGTATGCCCCATTTTGCATAAAATCTGTGCAAGGCCGGAACCGTTTCGTCCACATCCTACAATGATCATTCTCATCGATTATAAATCCCCTTTCATCTGGTTTGTTTTCGTCATTCTTTTCCTGTCCAGTCTGCGAAGAGCCGCCTTGGGTACTTCCGTCAAAAGAAGTACGACAGCGGGTATAC
>JAEWZS010000168.1 GCA_023458355.1 Bacillota bacterium | reverse complement strand
ACTAAACCCAGAGCTTATAATACGTCCTATCTCTTTTTCTTCTTACTGAACAGCAGAAACGCCCCCGCGACCAACACCACAACTGCTGCGGCTATGATATAGGGCAGTTGGCTTTTTGCCTGCGCCGATGCGGGTACTTCCGCTGCGGTGGCTTCGGGTTTTTCTAAGCTTAGCTCAGCTGCGTAAGTAATGCCGTCGTTTGTTACGATATACACGGTGAAGTCCGCTTTTGTGCCATCTATATCATCAGAAAACAGCTTGCTTGGATCGATAATAATGTTGCCTGTGTCGCTCATTTTTGCGGGATACATAACGTTTAGGTTAGCTAAAGTGGCCTTTGTTACGTTATTGAACACGGGCAGAGCTTCGTCTTGTGTGCGGACGGCTAAGATGGTACCGTTGCCAAGCTCGCGAAGCTTCCCTGTAATAAAGCTCTCGGAAAGCGCAACCGGATTGCCGTTTACGGTAAGGGTATATTCGTTTTCACTGCCCTCCACAAAGGCTAACTTAGCTTCCATGCGCACAGGGGCGGCAAAACCCGCACCTGCTTCCTTATCGCCCACCACATAGGCAAGGCGGTTGCTCCAGGCGTAATCGAGCTGCTTGGCCTTGTAGCGGCGCAGTACTGAGGTTTCGTCGGAGCCTGCCGCGGAATCGTTGCTGTAAAAATAATCCTCACCGTCAATAGTCTCATACCCTACTATGGAAATTAAATGCCCGCTTGTACTCTCGACAGCCCCGTTTTCTAAATACGGGTTGCTGCCGTTTTCTTTATTGCTGTACTTAACGCTTATGCCGACCGGATAACCTAATGCAAGCTGCTCTCGCAAAAAGTCGAAATCCGCATACATACAGTAAGCGTCGTACCCGTACATGCCGGCTGCGGCAACGGTGAAGCTCCAGTTGCCGAACCCCTCGTAGTTAAAATCGTATTCGCTTAATGCGATTTCCTCGGGGAATAAGTCCTCGCCGCTGCCGTTTATAAGCATCGCCATTGTGGTGGGGCTGCAAATGGAATTTGCGATGGAGCGGTCGCGCACCATCTGCGAATAAGCCGGTGTGCTTAAAATTACCTTATCGGGAAGTTCTAAGCCTTTTTGATAAACTTCAATCGATTGATCCTTCAAAGTGTTTTTCATGCTTGCGGCAACCTGCCGCAAAACAGGACTGACACCAAGTTCATCACTTGTAAGTACCGCTTTAAACTGAAAGCGGCTAGCTGTTTCACCGCTTGTGCCAAGCACGGTAAAGGTATCCACATCTACCATGGCGAGCTCGTCTTCATCATTCGTACTGGCGCGCTCAATATAAGGGCTCCATTTTCCCCAGGAGAGCCAAGAGGACCATGCGCTTGATTTGTCTACATACGCACGGCCGAAGATCTCCACATAAGTGCCTTTTGGTGTATCGGCATTCCAGCTCGCCACAAGGTACTCAAACGCGGGCGTAGTAAGCTCTTCGGATATATATGTACCCTCTCTTTTTCCGTCTGCAAGGCGTAAAGCACCGTCCCCTGCGGTTTCGTCCACTATGAGGTTTTCAAGCGTTCCGTTTTGAAAGGCTGATGCAGAAGTGATTTTGATAATGTTTGCTGCGTTTAAGTCGCCTTCAGGCGCGGCATAGGCAGTAGGAGTATGCAGGGAAAGTACGAAAAGCAATACAAAAAGAATACAGCTTACCTTGAAAAAGGACCGTTTCATGGTTTCTCCTCCTGCATAATTGTAGGATTTTAATTATTATTATTTCGGATGTGAAAAGAAGTTTTACTGCGTTTAGCATAGCACGGCATATTAGCCTTAGCAACGTAGATTTTTCACATAAAAACGCTGGTTTTTGACATAAGGAGAAATGCACCGTAAAGCTACGGTGTGAAAAAGGGTTATACTGGTTACATGGATAAAAATAAGATTCGTTTCTCCTTCAAAAAACCCACTTGGAAGACAATCCTCGGGGTCATTCTGTTTGTGTCGCTGTTAGCCTCGGTGGTGCACATAGCCCTGCGTTTAGCTGAAGTGCCGGTGTACACCAAGGATATAGAGCAGCATGTAAAAGCGGACTATATGCTAAGCCTTGTGCAATGCTTGCTAGGCATTGTCGTTATGTTTGTACCGTCGTTTATGGAGAAGCGGTTTTCCATAAACATCCCCAACTATATGTATGTGCTCTATTACATTTTCCTCTATTGCGCGGTGTATTTGGGGGAGGTGCAAAGCTTTTATTTCCGCATACCCAACTGGGATACCTATCTTCATGCGTTCAGCGGCGCAATGCTTGGTGCGCTGGGCTTTTCTGTAGCGAGCATGATGAATGAGGAAAAAAGAATACCCGTGCAGTTAAGCCCGGGTTTTCTGGCGTTGTTTTCATTTTGCTTTGCACTGGCGTGCGGGGCGATATGGGAAATTTATGAGTATACCGTGGATGCGGTACTAAAACTCAATATGCAAAAATACATGACCGAGAGCGGAGAAATTCTGTCCGGCCGCATGGCGCTTAAAGATACCATGGAGGATATGATCGTAGATGCCGCAGGTGCATTTGTAATGAGCCTTGCCGGATATATCTCCATCAAGCTGAAGAGGCCCAAGAAAAACGATGAACAGTGTGAAAAAGAATAGCCGCAAAGCGGCTATTCTTCTAGCTTCGTTAAAACTCTTTGATCAGCTCTTCAAACAACGGAAGAGCTTTTATTATGGTCTCATAGGAAACACAATAGCTTACGCGCATATGCGCTTCGCAGCCAAACTCCGCACCGGGCACTACGAACAGGTCTTTTTTCTTTGCGGCCTCGCAGAAAACCGCAGCATCGCCGCCGGGGGCTTTTACAAACAGATAAAATGCACCCGTTGGTTTCACACACTCATAGCCCATGTCGATAAGGCCGTTATAGAGCGTGTCACGGTTACGCTTGTATGCCTCAATATCTGGTTTCACGTCCGAGCACAGCGCCGCTACTTGCTGCATGAGCACAGGTGCGCATACATAGCCCAACGATCTTGCACCGCCCGCCACGGCATCGTAGACATCGCGGGAATTCTCAACTTCACCCGGTATAAGTACATAGCCGATGCGCTCGCCCGGGATGGATAGCGTTTTGCTGTAGGAATAACATACGATGGTGTTGTCGTAAAAATGCGGTATATAGGGTGTTATTGCACCGTCGTACACAAGCTCACGGTATGGCTCGTCGGATACGATGTAGATGGCATGACCGTATTCCTTTGATTTGTGCCTTAAAAGAGCAGCTAAGCCCTTAAGCGTTTCCTCAGAATAGATGACGCCCGTGGGGTTGTTGGGCGAGTTGACGATAACGGCCTGCGTGTTTTTTGTGATAACGCTTTCGAGGGAAACTAAGTCTACCTGAAAATGCTCCGTGTCCGCCTGTGCGACGACGAGCTTTGCAGTACCTATGTAGAAGCGATACTCCGGGAAGAACGGTGCGATTGCTACAAACTCCGTATTGTCATCGATTGTGATCGCGCGAAATACCGCGCTAAGCGCAGATGAAGCGCCGCAGGCGAGGTAGAGATTATCTGCAGTTACATTTGCGTTAAAACGGCGGTTTAAGGATTCTGCAATCATGGCACGCGCACTTTGGGCACCGTTGGCGCTCGTATAGCCATGCACTTTTAAGCTGTCGCCGCTTTGAAGTGTATGAAGAATAGCTTCCTCCACTTCTTTTGGGGCGGGGATGCTAGGGTTGCCAAGGCTGAAATCACATATGTTCTCCTCGCCCACCAGTTTGGCACGCGCGCGGCTATATTCGAAAAGCTCGCGGATAGGAGAACGCTTTCTCCCCATTTGCAGCATCCCTTGGTTTAACATAGATGAACCCCCTACATAAATCCTAATCTTAAAGCGCTGTAAGACCCGATCGAAACGCCGCGAGGTTGAGCTCGTGGTGCTTCTCGGGGAGCTCCGCTTTGATGAGCGTTTCCCAATCCAAATCGGGAAGTGAAAATGCCTTTACCATAGCGCCGAGCAGCACAACGTTCATGCATTTGGCGTTGCCCAAACCTTTCGCGATCTCCGCAGCATTAACCGCATAGGTCTTAAAAACCGAAGAGACTGCCTCTATGGTACCTTGTGGGTAAACCGCCGTACCTGAAGCGACCGGCATGGGTGCAATCTCATAATCGTTCACCAATACCGTACCGGAAGGCTTTAAGTATTCCGCGTAGCGTACTGCTTCCATTTTTTCAAAGGCAATCAGCGCATCTGCACTTCCGCGCCCGATGATGGGGGAATAAACTTCATCGCCAAAGCGCACTTGCGTGGAAACGCTTCCTCCGCGCTGTGCCATGCCGTGCACTTCGCTCATTTTCACGTCATAGCCTGCCTGCAATAAACCTTTTGTCAGCACGCGGCTCACGAGCAATATGCCCTGTCCGCCGACGCCCACCAAGAGTATGCTTTTTGTTTCTCGCATCGTCGACGCCTCCTATTCCGTTTTTTCGATGGCTTTGAAAGGGCACACCTGCATGCACACCGTGCAGCCCACACAAAGCGTTTCGTCGATAAAGGACTTGCCCTCCTTAAAGCACACGGCGGGGCAGCCTACCTTCAAACACATTTTACAGCTTCTGCATTTTGTGCGGTCCACGGCACATTTAGAGAAGTTATGTTTGATTTTTTTGATGAGCACGCAGGGACGTCTGGTAATAATCGCTGCGGGTTCTGTGCTCTTTAGAGCATCGTCTATAGCGGTTTGCATGGCGCTAAGATCCTGCGGGTCCACGATAAATACGTTCTTATAGCCCATGGCCTTTAGTACGTTTTCCGGTAAAATCGCAGGCGTGCTTTCGCCCATAAGCGTTTCTCCCGTACCCGGGTTATCCTGATGCCCCGTCATGGCGGTGATGGAATTGTCTAAGATGCAGGGTATGATTTTACCCTTGTTGTAGAGGATTTCAGCAGCTCCCGTCATGCCGCTGTGGAAGAATGTGGAATCCCCGACTACGCCGAACATCTTTTTATCGCTGACGCCGAATGCTTCAAATGCCTTCGACATGCCCATGCCCACTGAAAACCCGCCGCCCATGCAGACGACCGTATCAAGTGCGTTGAGCGGAGCCGAACCGCCCAAGGTATAGCAGCCGATATCGCCAGTGATTACATTGTGCTTACCCTTGCCGAGCGTATAGAAAAAGCCTCTGTGCGGGCACCCGGCGCAAAGCACCGGCGGGCGGGGCACAGCCGTTACGGAAATGCTTTTGGTCTCGGTCTCGGTTTTGAAAATGGCTCTTCTTAATATTTCGGGGTTGAGCTCATACATGGCGGGCACGACTTCCTTGCCGATGCAGTGTATGCCGTTTGCCTTCATTTGCTCTTCCATGAAGGGTTCCAATTCCTCTACCACATAGAGCGTCTCAACTTTAGAAGCAAAATCTTTAATAAGATCCATGGGCAGTGGATACGTGAAACCGAGCTTCAAAAACGAGGTGTCCTCGGGAAATACCTCTTTGGCGTATTGATAGGCGATGGAAGCGCTTACAACGCCTATCTTGGAGCCGCGAAGCTCCATTTTGTTTAAATGCGTCGTGTTCGCGTAAGCTT
>JAEWZS010000167.1 GCA_023458355.1 Bacillota bacterium | reverse complement strand
TCGTCGCGGATAGCCTTAAACGCGCGGCCATAGGAGGAGTTGATGAGAAGTACGATGAGCGCTATACATATGCCCGCCGCGAGAAACACATAGAGCGTAGGCGGGAATGGCGTATCCGTAAAAGGTATCTTTACATCGGTGAGATCGAGATATTCGCGCATGACGTTCGCACCGTTTGTCACAGGACCGAGTGTATCCCACTGGAAGATGGCGCGGATGATCTCAGCAAAGCCGATGGTCGCAATAGCAAGGTAGTCCGACTTTAGGCGAAGCACCGGAAGACCTATGAGCGCTGCAAATATCGCCGCTGCGACGCCCGCGAATATAAGCCCGACGAAGATTCCTGTATCAAACTTGACCGCAGCTTCGTAATACTTATAAACCGATTCGGTAAGCTTTACCTCTGTCGGAATCGTAAGAATAGAATAGGTGTATGAGCCTATAAGCATGAAACCCGCCTGCCCGAGCGAGAAAAGGCCGGTAAAACCGTTAAGCAGGTTCATAGATACCGCAACAAGCGAGTAGATTGCACCTTTTTTGAGCACCGTGAAAATGATGTGGTTGGTGTCCATCGTCAGTTCAAGCACGGTTACCACGATGTACATAAGTGCAATCGCGATAAACATGATGCAGAGTTCCGCTTTGCTTCTCATTTTCATATAATCGCCTCCTTACGCCTTGTCTGTGGCTTTTTCGCCGAACAGACCGGTGGGTTTGACCACGAGTATGATAATGAGAAGTGCAAAGGTAAATGCATCGGAAAACGTCGTCCAGCCGCTGCCGCCAACACCGAATATTGAGCTGCCGCCTTTTAAGATGTTTTCTGCGATGCCTATGATAAACGCGCCTATCACAGCGCCGGGGATGCTTCCTATGCCGCCAAATACCGCTGCAACAAAGCATTTTAAACCCGGCATACTGCCCGAGATCGGCGTGACGGATGCGTAGTTTGTAAAGTACAGCATGGAACCGACCGCTGCAAGAAACGAGCCGATTACAAATGTTACCGATATGACCGTATTGATACGAATGCCCATGAGGCGGCTTGTTTCATAGTCCTTGGAGACGGCGCGCATAGCCATGCCGACCTTTGTATACTTGATGAGAAGCGAGAGTAGGACTACGAGAACAATGGTCAGTATCGGTGTAATAAGCGTTACCATTTTGGTAGTAGAACCCCAGATGGTGACCGTTTCGCTTAGCCAAGGAATGGTGGGGTAGACCTTAGCAAGTCCGCCGGTGAAGTATAGCGCTGCATTTTGCAGCAGGTATGAAACGCCGATAGCGCTGATCATGACGGACATGCGCGGTGCAGTGCGCAGCGGCTTATACGCTGCACGCTCAATCAAAAAGCCCAGAAGAACCGTCATAACGAGCACGAGAGGTATCGCGATCGTCATTGGAAGTGAGGATGAGAGATACACCATCATAAGGCCTGCACACATGAACACATCGCCGTGCGCAAAGTTGATTAAGCGGAGTATCCCGTATACCATTGTGTAACCGATAGCTATTAGCGCATATTGACCGCCTACCGAAATTCCGGAGAGAATGTACGATAGATTCGCTTGCAAAAATTCGAGCATGGATTTGCCTCCTCAATGCCGCTTACAAGGAAAGAAAGAATGCGGGAAAGAAAATCCGAATACACTTGCGGCGGGGGCCGGTGACCCCCGCCGCTTAAAGGGCGCTACTTAGTTGATTGTGACAGCGGGCAGTGCATCCCACTTGCCTGTTTCGTTGTTGGCGTGTTTAACATACGCGGTATTGCGTATTGCATCGCCATTGACCTGGTCAAGTGCGATGGGGCCGGACACGCCGTTATACTCGGTGGACCACAGAGCCTCCATGATCGCGGCAGGTTCTATGCTTCCGGCCTTCTTCATCGCCTCAAGCGCAAAGAAGTATGCATCGTTACCCATTGCGGTAACAGCCGAAACAGTGTCATCTCCGCCGTTATTTGCTAAACGCGTAGCGTCGGCATTGACCCATTCTTTGAAGCTCGCGTCAAACTCAGCATTTGCGCCTTCGGGATAGAAGGTAGTGACGGTTACGTCAACGCTCTTGCCTTTGGCGGCCTGAAGAATGACGTTAGAGTCCCAGGTATCGCCTGCGAGGATGGGCATTCCAAGCGCCTGCGATTCTGCCTGGTCAATGATAAGCTGCGCGGCTTCGGTGGAAACCGGGGAGAAGAAAACTTGTGCACCGCCGTTCTTGGCGTTGTTGATGTAGCTGGTAAAGTCACTGTTGCCGTCGGGGAAGGTATCCTGTATGCAGGTGCCTCCGAGCGCCTCAAACGCCTTGACGAAGTAGTTCACAAGGCCGCCCGAGTAGTCATCGCCGAGCTTGGAGAGGCAGTATGCCGTCTTTACGCCGAGCGTGCCATAGGCGTAGTTCGCAAGTACCGTACCCTGGAAAGGATCGAGGAAGCATACGCGGAAATAGTGCTTGTTGCCCTCGGTGACCTGCGGGTTGGTGCAGGTAATGCCGATGCAGGGGATACCGGCTGCTTCAAACGTAGGAGAAGCCGCAATGGATACACCCGAGCCGTAGGAGCCGAGCACAACCGATACGCCCGCTGAAACCAGCGTGGACGCAGCGGAGGCCGCTTTGTCGTTGGAGCTTTCGTTATCTACCTTGACGAGCTGAACGTCATACGTTGTTCCGTTGATTTCAACGGTCGGGCTTATGGCGTTGGCGTACTCAACGCCGAGTGTTTCCTGCTTGCCGCCGGCACCGTTATCGCCGGAAGCGGGTTCATAGACACCGATTTTTACAACTGGGTTGCCGGACGAGGGCTGCTCCGCAACATCACCGGGTGTAGCCGGAGATGCTTCGCATGCGGTGAAGGATACGACGAGAACGAGTGCCAGTAGGATAGCTGCAAACTTCTTCATGACCGTTTTCCTCCATTTTTAGTTGTTTGAAAGTCGGGGCAGAAAAGCAGATGCGGTTCGGCATAAAGCCGAAGACTTATTAGAAATTATATACGCCATTTTCCTATGATGCAAGAGAGTTCTTCATCAGATATGTAACTAATTTCATCATGTATATATTTCACGAACAACTGTCTTAATACGTCGTGAAAAAGCAACAAAAAACTCCGAACCGAACGGTCCGGAGTTATTTTGTATAAGGGGGTTATTCGTTGATCGCGTCCTTAAGAGCCTTGCCGGCCTTGAAGGCGGGAGCCTTGCTGGCAGCAATCTCGATTTCCTTGCCGGTCATGGGGTTGTGGCCCTTATGAGCGGGACGCTCGCGGACTTCGAACACACCAAAGCCGACCAGTTGGACTTTGTCACCCTGCTTGAGGGCGTCGGTAATCGCACTCAGGGTTGCGGCGACGGCCTTTTCGGCATCCTTCTTGGAGAGAGCACTCTTCTCGGCTACGGCCGCGATCAGTTCGGTTTTGTTCATCAATCGTATCCTCCTAGCATTTTAGAAGCGAAATTCTTAAGGTAGGGGAATCAATTTGCTTTTGTTTCCCATGCTTTAAGTTCGTTCATTATTTTACCAGTCTTTTTCCTTATATACAAGCACTTTTTCCATTATTTTCGCGTGTTTGCGGGAATTATTTTTTTATCGTATCCCAATAAGCGTCCATTTCGCTTAGTTTCATATTTTCAAGCTGCTTTCCATCCTCCAAAATTCGCGTCTCCATACGCGAAAAACGCCTGATAAATTTATCCACCGCTTCCGTGAGCGCTTCCTCGGGATCGATTTTTAAAAGTCTTGCCACATTGACCGCGGAGAATAACAAATCGCCCATTTCCTCTAAAAGCCGATCGGCACTTTCGTTATCTTTGATGGCTACATGAAGCTCATCCGCTTCTTCGTATATCTTGCGCAGCGCATCATCTGCGTTATTCCAATCAAACCCCACATTTGCTGCTTTTTTCTGCACCTTTTCGCTACGCAAGAGGGCGGGGAAGCTTTTGGGTACTGCCTCCATGGCGCTTGTCGCAGATGTATATCCCTTTTCGGCGCTTTTGAGCTTTTCCCAATTCACGAGCACTTCATCAGAGCCCGATACCTGTGCTTTTGCGAACACATGCGGATGGCGGTAGATGAGTTTTTTCACAATTCCTGTCGTGATGTCGCGCATGGTGAAGGCAGAGCGCTCGCTTCCGAGGCGTGCATGGAAGGCGATTTGCATAAGCAGGTCGCCAAGTTCTTCACAAAGCGCTGCGTCGTCACGGCGATCGATGGCGTCCACAACCTCGTAGACTTCTTCCACGGCGGTGCGGCGAAGCGAAACGTGTGTCTGCTCCGCGTCCCATGGGCAGCCCCCCGGCGCGCGTAAACGGTCCAATACGTATAAGAGCTCTTTTAAGCCATAACGCTCAAGCGCATCAAAGCGTACGGGAGGAACCACGGCAACCGTATCTGCCGCATAGGCTTTTTGCCTGTCCAATTCGTAGAGGGCAATTTTTTTAACGCGGTAAACTCCGCTTTCATCGAGTACACAAAACCACACAGGCGCATTGTCATGATAAAACTCATTTAGGGCAAGCTTCACCTCGCCCGCACGTATGGCCGTATCCACCTGTTCTACGCAAAATGCTCGGTTGGTGTCAATAAAATCGGGAAGCGCATTTGCCGTTGCAGACGAATAGGCGTCAAACGTACCTTCTCCCATAGGAAGAGCGCTTAAGGCGGCTTCGATAAAACCTATACCCGGTAGGCATACGATGTTTACATTTTCCCTTTCGGCTTTGAGCCTTAGAAGTGTCATGAAGGCTTGTCCCACACCGCGGCCCAAAACCGCGTAAACGGCGTTCTCGCCGCATAAAAGACGTTTTGCGATGTTTAAGTTGAGCGCGTCGAAATCCTCACTTGTTTCATACAAATCGTCCATGGAAACAAAGGAGTGTTTTTCATCTATAACCCATTTTGCGCAAGGATGCTGAGCTGTCTGCAAAAATAGCTTTTTTGCATTACGGATTGTCTCGCGCGAAGCCTCGGTGAGGAAATGGGGCACGGATAGCGGAACGACGGTTATGGTATACATATTCGGTTTCCTCAATGCTTATTTGGAGCGTTTTTGAAAGCGCTTTAAAAGTCCTCGTATTTTGTTGCCTCCGGGGATCATATCGAGTTCCTCGGGCGAGAACATGGAAAGTGCAAACATGAGCACCGCGTATAGGATTACGCCGACAAAAATGCCCACAATTGCACCCAAACGCTGGTGTCCTGCTGCCTCCAGAAGGCTGTTGCAGACGGCTGCAACAAGCCCCATTATAAGAGAAGCTAAGGCGGGTTTTCCAAACGAGTCAAAAATGTCTAGTTGCATCCCTGTCTTTTTCATGGTGTAAATCGTATCTGCAATGCCTGCAAAGGCATATAAGATAACGGTGGAGACAGCCGCACCTTGTATGTTGACTTTGGGAATGCTCATAAGTATTAACATCGTGATGACCTTGAGCACGAAGCCGACAAACAAGTTAAATACCGGCACGCTTGGCTTCCCGAGACCTTGTATCACACCCGTCATAGATTGCACGAGGGATAGGAAAATTACCCCCACGGAGGCGGTTTTAAGAAGCTCTGAGGCAAGTTCGAGCTGTCCGCCTGTGAGCGAGGGATACAAAAGCAGCAGTACAGGCTTACTTAGCACAAATAGGCCTACCGCACACGGGAAACCTATGATGAGTGCAAGCTTCATCCCAAGTCGAGCTGCAATCTTTGCACGCTTAAAATCCTTCTTCGCGACATAGGAGGAAATGGCAGGGACGAGGCTTACCGCGAGCGCCATCGTAAGCACACCCGGCATATTCACAAGCGTAGTAACGTTCGCGCGAAGCAGCGAATAAGCGACTCCCGCGGTGCTGTTACTAAAGCCCAGTTTCATAAGCAGCTGTATGATAAGCGCACTGTCTACCATGCCGGATAGTGAGCTTATGGAAGCACCTATGGTGATGGGGATGGCGATGAGAAGGAGTGGTTTTAAAAACACGCCATAAGCATAGCTTCGTTTTTCGCTTCGCCTTATCGCGCGCGCAAACTGCTTGCGCTTGCTCATATAGACAAGCCATATAACGGCAAGCCCTAAAAATTCGGAAATCGTTACACCGACGATCGCACCCATGGCGGCATACTCCGGCCCTTGGGGTAAAAACTTCACGCCCAGATACAAACCGAAAATGAGCTTTCCAATCTGCTCGGCAAGCTGCGAAACGGCGGTGCCCGTCATTTGCTGCATGCCTTGGAGGTAGCCACGGTAGACGCACATGATGGATACGAGGAAAAGTGCGGGTGAAAGTGCTTCAAAGGAGCGGTATGCCTCGGGAGATTCGGCAACATTGGCAATAAAATGCGCACCGAAATACATGACGAGGGAGGTAACGATACCTATACCCGTCAGCAGGATAAATGCGTCCTTAAATACAGCGCGCGCTCCGTGATAATCTTTAAAGGTGACACGCTCCGCTACGGTTTTTGAAATGGCGGTGGGGAGACCTGCGCTCGATACGGCGAGAAGGAACGAATAATAAGGATAAGTGACCTCATAATAGCGCATACCTTCTACGCCGATAAGGTTGGCAAGAGGTATGCGGAAAAACGCACCGATAATCTTTACGATAAGGCCTGCTATGGCGAGAATCGCCGCGCCTTTTACAAACGAATTAGAATTTTTCTCCATATCCATACAGCTTTTTTACTCCCGAATACGGCGCATGGTTTTACTTTGAGCCGCTCAAACATGCTCTATTATATCAGATTTATTAACGCGTGTTGGCATAAATCCCATTGTTTTAAAATTTGCAATATTTTATCCATTTCGTTAGGAATTATAGTATAATCATGAGGTTACTATAAATTGGAGCGTGTATATGAAAAAGAAGTCCCAGCTTGCGCGGTTTACGTCCTATTATAAACCGCATTTGCCGCTTTTCATCCTCGATATGACCTGTGCGTTTCTCATAGCAGCGGTGGATATAGCCTATCCCCTGTTTTCGAAAATAGCACTCGAGCAGTACCTGCCCACCGGCAAATATGAAATGTTTTTTACGATTGTGATCGTTTTTTTTATCGCGCACGCACTTCGCGCTGTACTCGAATATATCGTGACCGCCATTGGCCATTATGTCGGCGTGCTTATGGAGGCGGATATGCGGCGGGATCTTTTTTCTCACCTGCAAAAGCTCTCGTTTCGCTTCTATGATAAGTCGCGTACGGGTGTATTGATGGCGCGCGTCACGCACGACCTATTTGAGATAACCGAGCTTGCGCACCACGGCCCGGAAGACGTGTTTATCTCCTTGGTAACCTTTTTAGGTGCATTCGTGGTAATGCTTACAATCGAGTGGCGGCTTGCGCTGGTACTTATGTTGTCAATCCCCATTATGATTGCTGTGATCATTTTCCTTCGAAAGCGCATGAGCGATGCTTCCCGCAAGGTCAAGGAAGGCTTAGCGGGTGTTAACGCAAGCATCGAATCATCCATATCGGGCATGCGCGTTGCTAAGGCATTCAACAACGAGGAATACGAGATCGGTAAATTCCAAACCGGCAACGGCATCTATGTCCGTTCGCGCCGCGGCTATTATAAGGTGATGGGGCAGTTCTTCGCATCGCTCGAGTTTTTTACGAGCATATTAAAGGTTGTTGTGCTCGGTGTCGGCGGCTATATGATAATGAAGAAACGCATGGATTTGACAGCTCTTTTAATCTTTACCATGTATGTAGCCTCCTTCACTTCACCTATCCGCAAGCTTGCAATGTTTGCGGAAACCTATGTAATGGGCATGACGGGCTTCCGTCGTCTCACGGAGCTTCTTGATACAGAGTCTGATATTGAGGACGCGCCCGATGCGAAGCGGCTCAAAAATGTGCGTGGCGATATCGAGTTTCGCCATGTAAGTTTCAGCTACGAAGCGGAGCAGCCGGTTATAAACGATGTGAACCTTTTCATCAAGGCGGGGAAAACCGTAGCGCTTGTCGGTCCTTCGGGCGGGGGCAAAACAACCATCAGCCACCTTTTGCCGCGATTTTATGAGCCTACCAAAGGCTCCATTACAATTGACGGAAAGGATCTGAAAAAAGTTACAATGCGCTCTGTGCGCGAAAACATAGGCATCGTGCAGCAGGATGTATTTTTGTTTGCGGATACCGTGCGTGAGAATATTCGCTACGGCCGCACCAATGCGACCGATGAAGAAATTATAGAAGCAGCAAAAGCTGCGGAAATACATGACGACATCATGGCAATGCCCGACGGTTACGACACCGTTGTTGGCGAGCGCGGCACAACGCTTTCGGGAGGTCAGAAGCAAAGGGTATCCATTGCGCGTATCTTTCTGAAAAATCCGCCCATCCTTATTTTGGACGAGGCGACAAGCGCGCTTGACAGTGTGACCGAGGCACGCATCACGGCATCACTCGATCGGTTGAGCGAGGGCAGGACCACAATCGTCATCGCGCACAGGCTATCCACCATCCGTAAAGCCGATGAAATTGTCGTCATCGACGACGGCGTCATAAAAGAACACGGAACGCACGAGGAGCTCATCAAGCAAAACGGCGAATACGCGAAGCTTCATGCCGCACAGGCAGGAAGCTGAAAGCGGGATTAAATTAGGAGGCGAAAATGAATCTAACCATCGATGGCATTGTCGTAGGCATTGAGCAGGGCGAGTGCATACTCGACGCAGTAAAAAAGCTCGGGCTTGACAGCGATTCCTTAAAGCTTCGGCCGCTTGCCGCGCAAATTGGCGGTGAAGTGTTCAGCCTCCGTTATACGCCTTTTCGGAATGTAAGCATCCGTTTGCTGCGCTATGGCGAAGAAATGGGCAAGCGCTTGTACGAGCGCACGCTTGAATTTGTGCTTATCACATCCGCCAGAAGGCTGATGCCCGGCGCACGCGTTTATGTGCGCTATTCGCTCGGCCCCGGGCTTTATATCACCATCGAAAAGCCGCAAGGCGATACGCTCAACGAGCAGGATGTATTGAACCTTGAGAGCGAAATGAGAAGGCTTGTGCGTTTAGCGCTGCCGCTCGAGCGCAAGCGTCTCTCCATCAACGAGGCACTCAAGCATTTTGAGGAGGATGGGCAGGAGGACAAAGCCGCACTTCTTCGCTGGCGCAAGTTCAGCTATTTCGATGTGTACAGCGCCGAAGGGTATATGGATTACTTCTACGGAGAAATGGCACCAAACACAAGCTATGTAGACGTATTTAGGCTTAAATATTATGACGGAGCACTTGTAATGCTCATGCCGCGAAGCGACGCACCGGACGTACCGAGCGATTTTAAAGAGATGCCCAGGTTTACGCGTGTGTTTCTCCAAAGTGACCGCTGGGGCAAGCTCATGAAATGTGATTCGGTGAACCAGCTTAACTCGCATGTGGAAAACGGCACCATACGGGAACTGATTCGCGTGAACGAAGCTCTGCATGAAAGGAGCTATTCCGAGATTGCGGATAAAATCATCGCCAAAAAGGCGCGCGCGGTGATGGTGGCGGGGCCTTCGTCCTCCGGTAAGACCACCTCGGCGCACCGTATCGCTACACAGCTTCGCGTAATGGGACAAAACCCCGTTATGCTTTCGCTCGATAACTATTATCTCGACCGCGATGTCATACCGCTTAACGAGCACGGCGAACGTGACCTTGAGCACATCAACACGCTCGATATCCCGCGTTTTAACCAAGACCTTGCTCTCCTCATGCAGGGGCAGGAGGTGGAAGTGCCGGAATTTGACTTTACGACCGGTAAGCGTTCACCGCACGCGAAGCTATTAAAGCTCCAGAGTGATGAGCCGCTGATTGTCGAGGGTATCCATGGTTTAAACCCAATGCTGATCAGCAAAGATATCGACCAAGACGCTGTGTTCCGCGTGTATGTGAGTGCGCTCACCACACT
>JAEWZS010000166.1 GCA_023458355.1 Bacillota bacterium | reverse complement strand
GCCATAAATACACCGATAAGGCCGAGGCCGAAAAAATTGCACCGATGCTCATGGGTTTAGTCGGTAAGGTACCCTCGCTTCGCTCCATGCAAGCGGGTGCGGACTTTATCGGAAGTCATCGTTCCTATCACCTCGGACTCGTTGCCGAGTTCGACGATAAAGCGGGTTTAGACGAATACCAACACCATCCCGAGCATGTGAAGGTGAAAGGGTATATCCATACCGTCCTCACGGATTCCGTATCGGTGGATTTTGAAATCTGAGGTTTATGAACGAGTTTAAGGTTGTATCTCCGTTTGAGCCGCAGGGCGACCAGCCCGAGGCCATAGATAAGCTTGCAGCGGGCGTTCTTAAGGGCGACCGCTTACAAGTGCTGCTCGGTGTTACCGGCAGCGGCAAAACCTTCACAATGGCAAAGGTCATCGAGCGTGTGCAGCGCCCCACGCTTGTGATTGCGCATAACAAAACGCTCGCAGCACAGCTTTGCGCGGAGTTCAAGGAGTTTTTTCCCGACAGCGCCGTGGAGTATTTTGTTTCGTATTACGACTATTACCAGCCGGAAGCATACATCGCTTCGTCGGATACATACATCGAAAAGGCAGCCACTATTAACGACGAAATCGATAAGCTTCGCCACAGTGCCACCTGTGCGCTCAACGAGCGGCGGGATGTCATCATTGTGGCGTCGGTGTCGTGCATCTACGCACTGGGCGATCCGGAGGAATACCTAAGGCTCAGTATTTCGCTCCGCAGGGGTATGACCATCGAGCGCGACACCGTTATGAAAAAGCTCGTGGATATACAATACCAGCGCAATGAGATGGACTTTTCACGCGGCACGTTTCGCGCCAAGGGCGATGTACTCGAGATTTTCCCCATGAATTGGTCGGAAAAGGCGCTCCGCATAGAATTTTTCGGCGATGAGATTGAGCGCATCAGCGAGATTAACATTGTAACCGGAGAAATTCTTTTGACCCGCTCGCATGTGGCTATATTTCCGGCGTCCCACTATGCTACAGGCCGTGAAAAGCTCATGAGCGCTTTTGATGACATCGAGCGCGACATGCACAATCGCGTACGGGAATTTAAGGATGCGGACAAGCTCATAGAAGCACAGCGAATTGAGCAGCGCACCACCTACGATATGGAGATGATGCGCGAAATCGGCTATTGCATGGGTATAGAAAACTACTCACGCTATTTTGACGGCCGCTCTCCCGGCTCGCCGCCGTTTACACTGCTCGATTATTTCCCGAAGGACTTTTTGATGATCATCGATGAATCGCACGTGACACTGCCGCAGATACGCGGCATGTATCACGGTGATTTTTCGCGCAAGAACAGCCTTGTAGAATACGGCTTCCGCTTACCGAGCGCGTACGATAACCGGCCTTTAAAGTTTGAAGAGTTCACCAAACGCTTCAACCAACTTATCTGCGTCAGCGCCACACCGGGCGACTATGAGCTTGGGCTCGCGTCGCAGGTGGCTGAGCAGATTATTCGCCCCACAGGGCTTGTAGACCCTATGATCAGCATCCACCCCGTGAAGGGGCAGGTGGATGATCTTTTGGGCGAAATAAAAACTGTTACGGCAAAGGGTATGCGCACGCTTGTGACAACGCTCACAAAGCGCATGGCGGAAACGTTAACAGAATACCTCGACGGCATGGGTATTAAGGTTCGCTATATGCATTCCGATATCGAGACCATCGAGCGTATGGAAATTATACGCGACCTGCGCTTAGGCGAGTTTGATGTTCTTGTAGGCATAAACCTTTTGCGCGAAGGGCTCGACCTGCCGGAGGTGGGGCTTGTGGCTATACTCGATGCGGATAAAGAAGGATTCTTGCGTTCCTCAACTTCGCTCGTGCAGACCATTGGCCGTGCAGCGCGAAACGTGGAAGGCCGCGTCATTATGTACGCGGACGAGGTGACCAACTCCATGCAAGTCGCTATACAGGAAACCAACCGCCGCCGCGACAAGCAGATGGCGTTTAATAAAGAGCACGGCATAACGCCGAGAAGTGTGCAAAAAGCCGTGCACAACATACTTGAGATTAGCGCTAAAAACAAGGCGGACGCGGGAGCTATGAGCGATGAGGTAAGGCAGGAGCGCATAGAGGTACTGCGCACGCAGATGCGCGCCGCAGCCGCAGAGCTCGAGTTCGAAGCCGCGGCAAAGTTCCGTGATGAGCTTCTTGCACTCACGGGCGAGAGTGAAAAAGGCACCGCCAAGCGCATTGCTCCCGGTATGCCGGGAAGCAAAAAACCTGCCAGGGGAAGAACGAGAAAATAAATTATTATGGATGAAAGCTTTAGCTATAGATTAGACAAGAAGGAGCAAGTATGGCAAGAGCTAAATATCAGGTATTGGTTATACCGTACATGATTCAGGATAAAGCAATCAAATATGCTGTGCTTCAAAGATCCGATATGGCGATTTGGCAATTTGTAGCCGGCGGCGGTGAGGACGGGGAAATACCGATGCAATCCGCAAAGCGTGAAGCGTTTGAAGAAGCCGGAATTTTACCCGACAATGCTTATACTGCATTAGAAACCTATTGCAGTATTTCAACAGAATGCTTTAAGGAGTACGGAAAGTTATGGGAGAAGCAATGCCTTGTAATCCCGGAATATTCGTTTACGGTCAATGTGGCCAATGCAGAGTTGAAGATTTCCAAAGAACATACGGCATATGAATGGGTAGACTATGCAACCGCCAAGCAAAGACTTAAATACGACAGTAATAAAGTCGCCTTATGGGAACTGGACAATAAAATTAAAATGGGATACTTGGTTTGAGTATCCTGTCAATTCCCCCAATGCGAAATAAACAATTTACGCGAACACATCGCGTGAGATATTTTGGAGTAAACAACACAATATGAAGGACTGCATCACCATAAAAGGCGCGCGCGAGCACAACCTTAAAAACATCGATCTTACGCTGCCGCGCAACAAGCTTATCGTATTCTCGGGGCTTTCGGGCTCCGGCAAGTCGTCTCTGGCGTTTGATACCATCTATGCGGAAGGGCAAAGACGGTATGTCGAATCGCTTTCCTCTTATGCCCGCATGTTTTTGGGTCAGATGGAGAAGCCCGATGTAGATTATATCGAAGGTCTTTCGCCCGCAATATCCATCGATCAGAAAAGCACCTCCAACAACCCGCGCTCAACGGTGGGTACGGTCACGGAGGTGCACGATTATTTTAGGCTGATGTATGCGCGCATGGGAATACCGCATTGTCCCGAATGCGGCCGCATGATTGCGCGCCAGAGTGTGGACCAGGTTGTCGATCAGATAAAAGCGCTCGGCGAAGGTACGCGCATACAGGTGATAGCACCTGCCGTGCGCGCGAGAAAGGGCGAGCACCAAAAGCTTCTTGAGCAGATACGCAAAGAGGGCTATGTCCGTGTGCGCGTGGACGGTGTAATCTACGATATCAACGAGGTGCCTGCGCTCGATAAAAAATATAAGCATACCGTAGACGTGATTGTGGACAGGCTCGTGATCCGCGAGGGTTTTGAAAGCCGTCTGACAGATTCGCTTGAGACGGCGTTTGCGTTTGGCGAAGGGCTTGTGAAGATCGATGTAAATTCCGAAGAGGAGTTGACATTCTCACAGAATTACGCCTGCCCCGAGCACGGCATGAGCATGGAGGAGCTTACGCCCCGCATGTTCTCGTTCAACAACCCCTTCGGAGCATGCCCCACCTGCATGGGATTAGGCATGATGCTCAAGATGGATGAGAGCATCATCATCCCAAACCAGTCTCTATCCCTTGAGCAAGGGGCTATTTCCGTATCGGGCTGGCAGAGCGATTCGAAGGATACTATCGCTTCCATGTATTTTAACGCACTCGCTGAGCGCTATGATTTTTCGGTCACAACGCCGTGGCGCGAGCTGAGTGACACCGCAAAGCGCGTGCTCCTTTACGGTACCGGCAGCGAAAAGCTGCATATAAGCTACAACCGTGAGTTCGGCTCCGGAACGTTTGATGCGCCGTTTGAGGGCGTTATCAACAATATGGAACGCCGCCACCGCGAGACGCAATCCGAAGCGTCTAAGCAGGAGCTTGAAAGCTATATGTCTTCTATCCCATGCCCGGATTGCGGCGGCAAGCGCCTTAAAAAAGAAAGCTTGGCTGTAACGGTGGGTGGGGTTTCCATTGCGGATTTGAGCGATATGACGGTATCAAGGGCACGGGAGTTTTTGAATTCGCTCACGCTTTCCGAAAGCGAGAGCATTATCGCCTCGCAGATTATGAAGGAGCTTAACTCCCGTCTGGGCTTTTTGGAGGACGTGGGGCTTAACTACCTTACGCTTTCTCGCGCTGCCAATACGCTTTCGGGCGGGGAAGCACAGCGCATAAGGCTCGCTACGCAAATCGGCTCCGGCCTCGTGGGGGTATTGTACATCCTCGACGAGCCGAGCATAGGCCTTCACCAGCGCGACAACGCGAAGCTTTTAAGGACGCTTAAAAACATGCGCGACCTTGGCAATACGCTTGTGGTGGTGGAACACGACGAGGAAACCATCCGCGAGGCGGATTATTTGGTGGATATAGGCCCCGGGGCGGGAGAGCATGGCGGTGAACTTGTGGCGCAGGGTACGCTTGAGGAGGTTATGCTTGTTGAAAATTCCGTTACAGGCCAGTTTTTAAGCGGCAAGCGATCCATTCCCGTACCCAAAAGCAGGCGCAAACCTGAGCATTGGCTCAAAGTGCGCGGCGCACGTGCCAACAATTTAAAAAATATTGACGTCAAGATACCCTTAGGCGTATTTACCTGCGTCACAGGTGTTTCGGGCAGCGGAAAATCGAGCCTCGTCAACGAAATTGTCAGAAAAACGCTTCTGCGTGACCTCAACCGCGCCAAGGTGCGCGTAGGAAACACTTACGACAGCATCGACGGGATCCAATATCTCGATAAGATCATCGATATCGACCAATCGCCTATCGGGCGCACACCGCGAAGCAATCCCGCCACCTACACCGGGGTTTTCGACCTCATCCGCGAGGTGTTCGCCATGACGCCCGAAGCTAAGGTTCGGGGCTACAACAACGGGCGTTTCAGCTTCAACACCAAGGGAGGCCGCTGTGAAACCTGTAAGGGTGACGGTATCATAAAAATTGAGATGCATTTCCTTCCCGATGTATATGTGCCTTGTGAGGTTTGTAAAGGTAAACGTTACAACCGTGAAACGTTGGAGGTGCATTATAAAGGCAAAACCATATCCGATGTGCTCGATATGACGGTGGAGGAGGCATTTCGATTTTTTGAGCCTCTCCCACGCATTGCGCGAAAGCTCGAAACCCTCAACGACGTGGGATTAGGTTATGTACGGCTCGGACAGCCATCCACGACGCTTTCAGGAGGCGAGGCACAGCGCGTGAAGCTGGCCACAGAGCTTAGCAGACGCGACACGGGAAAAACGCTTTATGTGCTCGATGAGCCAACCACAGGCCTTCATATTGCGGATGTTGAAAGGCTTTTGCAGATTCTCTTAAGGCTTGTAGAAGGAGGAAGTTCGGTACTTGTTATCGAACATAATCTTGACGTAATCAAGACTGCGGATTATATAATAGATTTAGGGCCTGAGGGAGGCGACCAAGGCGGTACTTTGATAGGCTGCGGCACGCCCGAGGAGCTCGCACGAAACGAAAAAAGCTATACAGGTGCGTATTTGAGAAAAATGCTTTGAGAAACGCGCCGGATGCTGGGGGATCAATTGGAACGGAATATGGAACGCTGGTATAACGCGGTGGGGCAGCGGTTTTCGGTGCGCAAGTATGAAGGAGCACCTTCTGAGGAAGACATGAAAGCCCTTTGGGAGGCCGCGGAGCTGCTGAGTGCACGAGGCGTGCGCATCACCCTATTACGCAACGAAGCTTTCTTTGCGCGCTCGCTTTTTAACTACGGGCGCATTGCCGGCACGGACTGCCTGGCAGCCATCGTTTCAAACGGTGCCGAGCCTGAAACAGTAGGGTACTTAGGCGAAACGTTTGCGCTCGAATGCGCCACAATGGGCATTGGTACCTGCTGGCTGGGGCTTCCGAAATTTAAGCGTGCAGCTCTTAAGGAGCTCACGCTTGAAGAAGGTGAAAAGCTGGCCATCGTTATGGCGTTTGGGGTAACGGCTGAAAAATACGTTGGCCGTCCGCGCAAAGGCCTCGATAAGCTTACGGGCATGTCGCAGGAAGCACTCATCGATCTTCCCGAGTGGCAGCAGCGCGCGCTTGAATGCGCAAGGCTTGCGCCATCCGCAATGAACGCGCAGCCCTGGGAATTTTCGGCGGATGAAAAAGGCGTTGCCGTGTACCGTACAAACGAGAATTTTGGTTACGCAAGGCTCGACTGCGGTATTGCTATGCTGCACGTGGAGCTCGGCGCAGCACATTGCGGTGTCAGCGGCGAGTGGGAAAAAACCGAAATGGGAAATCTATTCCGGCCGGTTGTTTAGATATTTCAAGCATAATGTAATAGGAGGTTCACCATGCAGACCGAATACGTATCCGAAGCGGTCATCCGCAGACTCCCACGCTATTATCGAGAGCTCTTACAGCTCAAGGCGAGCGGAACAGAGCGTATATCATCGGGAAACCTCGCGCAGCGAATGCGCCTGAATGCATCGCAAGTGCGGCAGGATTTTAACTGCTTTGGCGGCTTTGGGCAGCAGGGCTACGGCTACCGTGTCGATACGCTGCTGCATGAAATCAAGAGTATACTCTCGCTCAACGGCCGTTATCGCGTTATCATCGTAGGTGCCGGTAACATAGGGC
>JAEWZS010000165.1 GCA_023458355.1 Bacillota bacterium | reverse complement strand
TTA
This sequence comes from Bacillota bacterium, assembly GCA_023458355.1. Lineage (GTDB taxonomy): Bacteria > Bacillota > Clostridia > Christensenellales > CAG-138 > UBA7707. The sequence goes on along the minus strand of JAEWZS010000165.1, from coordinate 4,972 downwards.
GCGAAAGTAAAACAAAAAAATAAAGCCACTGTAGTCGTGTTTATCGTTTTGATTGGAGCGGCTTTGCTGTTTATTTTGAGCAATTCGCTTGAGAGCATGGAATTATCCTCTCAAAAAAGCGCTTTTTTGCTGAAGGCGCTTACCTTCCTGCTTCAACCGATTTTCGGTAAAGCAAACATAACGGATCATCTTATTCGTAAGCTGGCACATTTTACCGAGTTCGGCATATTGGGAGCGTTGCTGTCGCTGTATGTTGCTATGCGCGGCCGCATACAGGTGCAATCGGTACTGAATTGCATGTCTTTCTGTTTGGCAGCGGCTGTAGCGGACGAGGCGATTCAGCTAATCTCCGCGAGAGGCTCTCAGGTAGCGGATGTACTGCTGGATTTTGCAGGCGCTTCGCTTGGTATATTTACTGTAATCTTTGGAAGATGGCTTATTATTAGTATGCAAAATGCTAAAGGGGAAAAGACGTTGACCGACCATACCTGATTTACCTTAAAAAACGAATGTAATAATAAGGAAAACCCGGCCAGCAAAGCTCGGGCTTTTTTATGTTTGCATATTTTTTTACGTGTCTTTCATATTTGCAACCGAAGCAGCGGCAAATACGTTATAATAATAGAAACGTATGGGAGGGTATGATATGAAACGCTATATAGGCTTAGTGCTTGCACTTTTGCTGCTCCTCTTTGCGGGATGCTCCGCGGTGTATCCGAGTAAATCTTACGAAGGTGTTACGAGCGAAGCACCGGCTGCGCCTATGCCTGCACCGGACAGTGTGAACGGATCGGGTAGTTATGGTGAACCGGAGGAGGCTTACGATACCTCAACGAAAGGGCAGACGGCTTTGCCGGATTACGGCGGGCATAAGGTAATACGTACATTTAACGTGACCTTTGAAACGGACACCTTTGACAGCGATCTTAGTGGTGTTACAAAGAGTGCTATGGATTTGGGCGGTTATGTACAAAACTCGCAGATCAATGGCCGCAAGCCTGAGATTTACAGCGATCCCGGCCGTTACGCTTATTTGACGCTGCGCATCCCTGCCGATAAGGTGGATGCATTTATGGAAGGAGTAATCGGCTACGGCACGCTTATCTCCGCAAACGAGCAGGCCGATGATGTTACGGCAGCCTATTTCGATTTGGAAACGCGCCTGGAGGTGCTGCGTACGCAGCTTGAAAGGCTAACAAGCATACTCGTTACAACCGATAACCTCGCGGATATCATCGCTCTTGAAAAAGAGATAGCCGATGTGACGCTTCAAATTGAGCAACTTACCACCGAAGTGCGTCGTTACGACGGGCTTATAAGCTATGCTACCGTTACCGTGAACATTCAGGAGCTTCGTCTAAATGAAGGTCCGGCTGCACAGCAAACGGTAGGGGAGCGCATTGAGCGCGGGTTTACCGATACGCTTTACGGTGTAGGAACATTTTTCGTGAACCTGTTCGTATTCCTTGTGAGTGCACTGCCTGTGCTCGTGGTGCTGGGCGTAGTTGCGCTAGTCGTGGTACTTATCGTGCGCGGTTCAAAAAAACGCAGCAAGAAGAAAGAAGATAAACCCATTCAGGCTTTTGAGAGCCATAAGGAGGAAAACAAAAATGACAAATAAGATAAAGCGGACCGTTGCCGTCTTAGCGCTCGTGATGGCGATCTTCGTCGCCGCGACCGCCTGCAAGGCAGATCTGCAGCAATCCAGCGAACAGCCGCAGCAGAATGTTGTACCCAATGTGGTTATTAACCAGCCTGCGGAAGTGGAAAAGAACCTCATTTCCGTTAACGGCTCCGGCAAGGTAACGCTTAAGCCCGACCTTGCAACCGTGCAGCTTGGCGTTTCCACCAAGGCGGAAACCGCGGCGGACGCGCAAAGCAAAAACAACGAGCTTATGGAGGCCGTTCTTGCTTCTGTTAAAGCAAACGGCGTAGCGGATACGGACATTACGACCTCTTATGTAAACCTTTATGAGGTTTATGATTACGACAAATCGCCCGCTGTGGTGGTGGGTTATGCCATGGACAACACCATTACCGTAAAGGTGCATGCGCTCGATACTTTGGGCAAAATTATCTCCGACGCCGTTACGGCGGGTGCTACTTCCACAAATGGCATCACCTTTAGCATCGAGGATACCACGGAGGCGTATCGCCAAGCGCTTGCCGCCGCTTTAACGGATACTTCCGCCAAGGCGCAGGCTATTGCGGATTCCGTAGGTGCTACACTTGTTACCATCCCCGTGAGCGTAAACGAGCTTGGTTACTCGAGCACGCCCATAGAAGCAACGCGCGCGGAAATGGCCGCGCCTGCTGGTGAAGCCGGTTCACCCGTGCCCGTGAGCACAGGCGAAATCGTCGTTACTGCCACTGTAAGTGCGCAGTACGAGATTGTTGCTCCTAAATAAACTAACAAGATAGCAAAAAAGGGCGTCCGCATTATTTCGGACGCCCTTTTGTATAAGCGAGATAATCATTTCGTTGAAAAAAGTCCCGGTGCACGCTTTCTTACGGCGGTTGCCAAAAGCACGCTAAGCGCAAGCTTTATAAGGTCGATGGGGAAGAACACATAAAGCATGTAAAATGCCTTAGAGGCAGCAAGCGGCGTACCGAGAGAATAGAGCACGAGCGCCATATAGCCGATGCCTATAAGTTCACACAAAAGCGTAAGGAGCGCAGAAAACACCGCGAACTTCGCCGTTTTGCCGTTAAAAAGGTATTTTCGGGCAAGTAAGCTCGTCATGGGTGCCATGAGCAAAAAGGAAAGCAAATATCCAAACGTGGGCGTGAGTGCATAGGATATGCCGCCGCCGCCTGTGAACACGGGAACGCCCGCAAGACCTATGATGAGGTACGCCGCCTGCGACAAAAGCGCGGCGTAGGGCGAGAGGGAAAGCCCGGCAAAGAATACGAAGAATACTTGGAGCGTGATGGGAACAATGGAGATGGGGAGCTTTATAAAAGCACCCACAGCCGTAAGTGCCGCAAAAAGGGCTGCAAGTATGAGTTGTTTGACGTTGAGTTTCATAGAAAAACCTTTCTTTATAATTGCGTACTGTTAAACTATAATGCATCCGCTCCTTGTTTGCAACAAACCGCATGTTTGTGTAAAATAAGGATAGAACGAAAGAGCTTATCGGTAAGGAGAGCGCATGGTGCAGCATCGCATCCTCACAAAAAAAGATATGGACGCTGCAAAGCATGTTTATGAGATTTGCTTCCCAAATGATGAGGAAGCTTTTATAAACTACTATTTTCAAAAGCGCACCAAGCCTAATTGGATACTGGGTGCGTTTGATGGAGAAAGGCTTATCGGCACAGTGCACATGCTGCCGCAGACGGCGCGCTTTTTTGGCGTAGACAAAAGCGTATGTCTTGTTGTAGGTGTAGCCACGCTGCCTCAGGAGCGCGGCAAGGGCGTTGCACAAAGTATGCTCAACGCCGCGTTTGAAGTTATGCGCGAACGCGGTTTTTGCCTCATCATACTCAAGGCTGCGACGGAGGAACTCGAACGCTTTTACGAAAAATTCGGCTTTAAAGCCTTTGCGCGCCGCGACGTATATAATCTTACCTTGAGCGACTTTTCAGGCGTGGAGGATATTGAAACGCATAAACCCTCCGCTGCCGAACTTTTAAAGCTCTATACCGATTACGCAGAGGGCTTTAACGGCATGCGTGTGCGTACATTAAAGGATATGGAGCTTCTTTTAGAGGAGCTTACAACGTATGAAAGCGACGCTCTTTGCGGCGGTGGTGCGTACGCAATATGCTATTTTGAGAATGGCGAGGCGCATACACTCGAACTTGCGGGCGATAAGCCGTTGCCGCTATTAAAAGCGCTCAGTAAAAAATACGGACACATACATGCTGCCGTGCGTGTAAATGCGCCGCTTATAAGCGGGAAAGCTTTTACGCACGAAACCTTCAATTTATACAAGGTGCTCGACGAGAATACGCTTTTTACGGGGCTTAGCGCGGATGCTCGGGATCGTTTTAAGCAAAAAGAGGCCTTCTATTCCATGGAAATGTATTGATTATGCCATGAAAGTGAACATTTTTGTGATTCTTGTAGGATAGTTCTTGACGCATGCAATATACCGCGGGTATGATAAGTGAGAGCTTGCGAGCCTGCGCGGCTCGAGCAATTTTTTAAAGGACGGTTTTATACATATGAGTGAAGGTTTTATGACCAGTATTGGAAACTTTTTCAGCGGCGGCGGCCTGCTCATCATACTTATGGTGGCTATGGTAGCCCTTATGATCATCCCGCAGCGCAGGCGCGATAAGAAAGTCAAGCAGATGCTCGCAGCTATCAAGCCGGGTGACCGTATCCGCACCATCGGCGGAATTTATGGTACCGTAACCTCTGTGAAGGACGATATCATCACCATCTCTGTCGGCCCCGACAAGGTCCGCCTCGTATTTGCCCGCGGCGCAATCGCATCGGTCGAGAATTCCCCCGTTGAAAACACCCTTGATGAGGAAGTCAAGGAGATCAAGTAAGTCTTACGAATTCAAGTCAATACTGTAACCAAAGGCGTGCTGTGATAGGAACTATTACGGACGCCTTTTGAATTGCTTCGGTTCCCAACTGTCATTCAGAGCCCGCAGGCGAAGAATCCCCTGCATGGAGCCTAAAAAGCGGCGGGGTGTACAAAGCGTGCACCATTCTTACAGTTATAGTCCTGATTCTTCGCTTTGCTAAGAATGACAGAAAAAACGCCCCATCTTGGAGCGTTCACACAGGGACTTATGGATAAACTTTTGTGGCAGTTTCAAGCGGGGCTGTCCGCCTAATTAGTCTTTTTCATTTCAACTGCTTCACCATTGGCAATAAATATCAATTTATCGTCTGCTAAAGTAGCCGTTGCATCTGCACTGCCATTTTCCACTTTAATAGTCGCAATGTCGCCATCTATTGAATATGTTCCGCTAACACCTTGCGCACCCAAAGTTAATGTCACTTTATTAT
>JAEWZS010000164.1 GCA_023458355.1 Bacillota bacterium | reverse complement strand
GCTGCAGGTGATCTATGCTGATTAGGTGCGAGAGCAGGCGCTTATAATCTTCCTGCGATATATGCTTAAAGCAGCCTAAAGAAAGTATTGCCTGCGCAAGTGCGGCGGCGGACATTTCGCCGTTACCCTTTAAATAGCTCATGGATTGATGATACAAAAGATTGTAGGCATGGTTAAGAGGTGGGATAGGCTCGATCCAATGGTCTTTTAGGTAAAGCTCGATGATGGCAATGGTCCTGATAAATTCCCAGTTGATAGGCCCGAGAACGTCGGAAGAGTTGATTTTGATGCTCTCTACAAACGTAAAAAGCAGTTGGGGAACCTGCCCGCGCCGTCCGCAGCGACCCAAACGCTGGGCAAAGCTTGAAACATTGAGCGGTGCGCCAACCTGAACAGCCTGGTCAAGAGACCCTATGTCGATACCTAGCTCCAGCGTTACGGTAGCTCCCGTAACGATTTTTTCGTCGGCGGATTTCATTTCGTCTTCCGTGTTTTCCCGTAAAAGCGCCGAAACATTGCCATGGTGTACGCGATACACATCCGGCGCCTTGTTCTTTATGGCGATTTCTCTAAGATGCGCCATAACAAGCTCCGTCTCTTCGCGGCTGTTGGTGAAGATGATGGTCTTTTTATCGAGCGTCTGCTTGAAAAGATATTCGTAATGCTCGCGGTTGCCCATATCGCTGCCGGAATGAACGTTTATAACATTGCCGCTGGAGTCTCTTTCAACGAGGTCTCGCTTGTCGGCATAATTTACGAAGCGTTCTACATGAAGCCTTACGCGCTTTTTGCCCTCTTCCATAATAGGTGCTGCGCATTCGCGTCCGGTGCCGGTGTTGAGCCAATTTTTCGCTAGCGACACATCCCCTAAAGTAGCCGAAAGGCCGACACGGCGCGGGTTAACGCCCGTTAATTGCTTAAGGCGTTCCAGTATGCTTAATAGCTGTAAGCCTCGTACATCGCGCATAAAAGAATGAACTTCATCGATCACAACGAATCGTAAATCGGAAAATAGAGAAAGGCAGGCACCACGCTTATTGGTGATAAGGCTCTCCAAGGACTCGGGAGTAATCTGAAGTAGTCCTTCCGGGTGTTTTACGAGCTTATTTTTCTGGGTAATCGATGCGTCCCCGTGCCATTTCGTGACGGGAATATTGGAATATAAAAGCAGTTGTTCGAGCCTTTTAAACTGGTCGTTAATAAGCGCTTTTAAGGGCGATATGTACATAACGCCGACTGAATTTGACGGCTTATTATAAAGCTCCGTCAGGATGGGCAAAAAGGCAGCTTCTGTTTTGCCGCTGGCCGTTCCTGAAGAAAGCAGCAGATTATCGTCGCTGTCAAAAATTACTTCGCAGGCAGCTACCTGGTTGCCCCGAAGCTCATCCCACTTATTTTCATAAATGAAGTCTTGTATAAAGGGTGCTAGCCTTGAAAACACATCCATACGTACTACACCTCAAATTCTTGGAAATCGCTGTGTATATCCTCATCGGATAGCCCGCCTTTTGCCATCTCAAAGCTGTTATCGCCCAAGATATCCGAAACGCTTTTTTGCGGATTCTGATATAGGATGTTTATTAGCTCAATAAAATCGCGGATAATCTCACGCGGGGTTATGTGGGTTTGTGCACCCACTCGGTTGTATTCTACCGTAAGGAAGTAGAGTAGTTCGTCATGCGTCAATGGGGGCGAATAGTTATATAGCCCCGCATGTATGTGCATAAGCTTTTCTACAAGTATGTACATCTCTTCTTGCGAAAGCATTTGAAGCCCTATGATGGGAGCGGAGAGATCCTTTAAGTCGGAGGATGCAAAATGACCCTCTGCTAAACGGGAGCGCAGCGCTTCATAGCTGAATAAGCCCTTGTATTTATCTTCAATACATTGCGGTGTACCCGCCATCAAAAAACCTATGTGCTTTGCCTTGCCCTGCAAAACGTCGTTGTACATGGTGAGTATCTTTTCGTAATTGTTCGCACGGGTGATGGAATTTGGGATTTTAAAAATATTCACAAGCTCGTCTATCATAACAAGCAAACCCTTATAGCCTGCGCCGACCAAAAACGCGGCAAATATCTTTAAAAAGTCATACCAAGTTTCATCCGTGACGATAAAATGGATGCCGAGGTCCTCTTTTGCTTCTTTCCTTGACGGATACTCCCCGCGGAACCATTTTAAAACGTTGGATTTCATAGCAGCGTCGTCTTGCCTATACGCCTTCCAATACAGGTTTACAGCCTTGGCGAATTCAAAACCGTTGACCATGCCTTCAAGCGAGCCCGCAACCGCAAAAATTTGCTGTTCGACCAACTCGTCAAAAGCGTCGCCGCTTACGTTTGTTTGCGCTTTTACAGATGCCTGGATGCCCGAAATCCATTTTTCTAAAATTAAAGGAAGCGCTCCGCCATCGGGTTTTGACTTGGTGGAAAGGTTTTGTATTAACTCCTTATAAGTAGCTAAGCCCTGGCCTTTGGTGCCTGCAAAACGGCGCTCCGGGGATAGATCCGCATCCACGACCACAAAACCCTTTGCCGTTGCATAGTTGCGTATCGTCTGCAGTAAAAAGCTTTTGCCGCTGCCGTATTTGCCAACGATGAAGCGGAAGGATGCACCGCCGTCTTCAATCATTTCGATATCGTGCAATATGGCTGCAATCTCCTGTGTGCGGCCTACCGTGATATACTCAAGCCCCACGCGCGGCACAACGCCGCCTTTGAGCGCGTTGACAAGAATATTCGCTATTCTGTTGGGCACCTTACACTCGATACTCATCCTACCAATTCCTTTACTTGCTCTTTATAATCGTCGTATAAAACGAAATCCTCATCCATAAGGTTGTCACCTATGATATCCATGGCTTTTTCGTTGATGCCGTCGATTAAAACCTCGGGCATGATGCCGCATGTATCGGCGAATTTCTTGATTTCTGCCTCACCGTTTAGTGCTTCACATAAAGCCAAAAGTTCAGTGTCACTCAATGCGTTTTTGAAGCTTTCCCACATATCGCTCCCATTTGATGGCTCGCTTGAGGGGATAGGGGGTATAAACTCCAAAGCCTGTAAGGATAAGTTGAGCGGTTTAGGTACGGGAATAAGCGGTTCTTCCTGCTCGGGAACGGTCAGCTTTTCCTGTGTGATGAGCGCATCCTGCCGAATCTTTAATAGAGCCTCTTTATCAACCGTTACAACCATCTTTGTTGCTTCTTTGTAAAATGCTTCGCCCGCCTCGCTTATAAAACGATCAAGAGGTATTCCGATTGCGTTTAACTGACCGATCAGTTCATGCGTAACAGCATCTAGGTTGGCGCTGAGCTTGTGCTTATAGCTTTTGAGCTTCCTTAAAACGGATTCCATCTGCTTCATAATGTAGCCGATCAGCTGTCTGCCGCTTTCTGTGGCGGGAACCGTACTAAAAGCCCATTGGTTGTTTTTGCACAGATAGATTTCATTTTCGGATAAGACGATACGCCTGTCCTTTTGCCGCATCCACGGATAAAAAAGTGCGTCTTTAAACGGCGTCCATGCGCTCAACTTTTTGGTGGGCTGGAATACGGATTCATCAAAATGAATTCCGTTTTCTATAAGTACCGCCCTAAGCTTATTTGTTACAAAGTAGAAGCAGTCCGTTATAAGCTTTGCGTTTTCCTCCGTGAAAAAGGCAGATTTTCGCATGTCGTACTTTGAAATAGCGCAATATAAATCGAAATTGTCGTTCGCGTCAGCCATTTTTGGGTAGTATGCGGCAAGGTCAAATGTATCAACAAACTCCTTAAAAGAAAGCGGCAGTTCATAATAGATATGATAGTCTTTCAGCCACCGAAGCATATACCTGTCTATGTTCTTATTATAAACTTGGAATGCCTTCCAAAATGACATGAGCTTCGTAAGGCCTTCCTCAGGATCGCATACCCCGATGTTATTGATTAGCTCATACATATATAGAAAAGCGTAAGACAGGGAGGTATCGGCAATATTTCCTTTCTTGACCTCCGTGCGCCAAGTAAAATATGTGCGAAGCTGCTCGTAACCCATCATTTGATAATAGGGGAAGTACGAGGTAAACGGGGTGCTCAGGGCATAATCATCCGTAAAATCCTTCATAAACATACCCTGTTTATAAAATAGGATGCTGCTGTCGTGCTGGACGCGCCTGTCAAAGAACCTGGAAGGGTCGATCGTTGAGCGATGCGATCTTGCGATATCTCGCATATCGCGAAATCGCTCCCTGATTGCATCTAATTCGGGCTCTTCGATTTTTTGTGATTTTAATACGAATTTGCCGACACCGGGTATGCTGGACGAATCATATTCAATCTCGTAAAACATCCCGTCGGGAAGCGTTACGTGCGCGTTTACTTTTATCTGCGGTGCAGCTTTAGCGGCCCCGTCTCCCGGCACTTGCCGGTCGGGGATTTTAAAGGAACCATATTTTTCATTAGACCCACCCATACTGTCCTCTTAAAAACTATCCTACAACCTTGCCGAAAACCCTAAAATCGTCATGCTCCCGAATAGGCATGGGGGCATAATCCGGATTGAAAGAAATTAGGCAGTTTTTCCCAAGCTTCTTTAAGTATGCATCGTTATTTAATAAGAAAATACCTATTTCGCCTTCCTCCAAGGTGGGTTGTTTGTGGATGAATATGATCTGCTTGTCTACAAAGCGCGGCATCATACTCTCGCCGCTTACCCTAACAGCATAATCGGCGGAGCTTGGCACCGTGCTTTCCACCTCTATCATCTCGTAGCTACCTTCTTCAAGGTAATTGCCTGTACCTGCCGATACAGGCATAGAGTACAAACGCATAAGCCTCTCGTCGGAGAATGCCTTTTGAATGTCCGTGACACGGCAAATATCGCAAATTGCAAGGAAGGCTTCGACCGTGGGTTTTGAAACCCCGGTTTCCCATTTACAAAGCGTATATGTTTTAACGTCAAACCCCTTTTGCTTTAGAAGCTCCGATAATTTCGAGCGCGATAATTTTGCAGACTCTCGAACTTCCGATAACCTTTTGCCCAAGTCCATACCGATACCTCCACCCCCCTTACTATACACGCATTTTCATAAAAGGCAATAAAAAATTGCAGAAACTGCAACAATAATATGGGCATGCGTGCAGTATCTGCAAATTGCATATTAAAGGCCGGTTAACGAAAAAAGCTCAGAATTTCTGAGCTTTTCTACATCATTCTCATTCCTTCGGTACTTGCCGCCTGTATACCTCGATGTGGCAGCACTCTTTTTGGATATAGTGCTTGTTGCACACAACGGGTGCGGGGTCACCGGCAAGGTAGATGTCCTCGCGCAGGAGCATGACCTCCTTGTTGGGCGACATGACATACTTAGCCGATATAAAATTGCCGACCGATGTTGAAGTGATCGTCAGCGCTGCGCGCTCGGCTTGCGCGTAAACGCCTGTCTCAAGCGTGTTTAATATGGTGTTGATTTGGTTTAATCGAATATCGAGTGTAGACAGCACCTCCACGGGGATGAGCGATAGGGTATACGCCACAATGCTGCCTTTGCTGCGGTACCAACGGTCTACGGCGATCATCACCGCAGAATCGCGCTTGAATAAATCGAGGTTTTGCTCGTTTGGTACCTCGATGCGGAATTCCATCTCCACATCATCGATTTCGAGCTCACAGCACTGGTAAACGGGATGGCCCAGCGAATCTACATTCTTATGCGCCTTCTCAACCTGCTTGATGACATAATTGCCCTTACCTTGATGCTTCTTAATAAGCCCATCCTCACGAAGGAGCTCTAGCGCCTGTCGCAAAGTCATACGGCTTACACCCAGCATTAAGGCAAGCTTAGGCTCGGAAGGCAGCCACGAATCCCCGGGGAATGTGCCGTCGAGCAAAAGTTTCAGAAGCTGCTCGTATACGCGCAAAAATGTAAGGTTCTTATCCTGCGCAAGCTGGCGAAAATCCGTAGTATTCTTATCGTAGTTCTCTTGCATTGTTACCCCACCTTGAATGACGAGAGGTTTCCTCAATCGTATACTGTTTCTTGGAAAAATACAAGATAACTCTTGTTCCCTAGTTTCCATTTTGTAGTTTCTCAAACCTATAAATCGTTTCAAGAACGATGCGAATCTCGCGTTCCCATGCGTCTGCCAGCTTCGTGTTGTGGGTGGTGTAAATGACCTCCGCGTTTGTCAAATTGCCGCTCGTGCCGCAGATGCAGGCGGTACGCACGCCGCGAAGATGCCCTACCGTATAGAGCGCAGAGGACTCCATCTCTATGTTCATGATCTTAAGCTTGCGAAGCTGTTCCAGGAATTCTGGTGTTTCGCCGTAAAAAGCGTCGTCGCAGGAATTTATGCCGACGTACACAGCCTCGCCTGTGGGTTTGCACATTTCGCGAGCGGTCTCAATAAGGTGCCAGGTAAACTCGTAATCGGGGACGGCGGGGAAGGAATCCGGCACATAAAAGCGGGAAGTACCCTCGTTCTTCATAGCGCCGGTGCTAATCATCAAATCGCCGATTTTAATCCGCGGATCAAGCGCTGCGGAACTGCCGATACGAATGAGCGCCTTTGCGCCGATGTTGATGAGCTCTTCCGCTGCAATCGCCGTCGACGGACAGCCCATGCCGGTAGACGTTACACTGACTTTTACGCCCTTATAAAAACCCGTGAAGGTTCTGTGCTCGCGGTTGTTCGCCATAAGTTTAGCGTCGTCCAAATAAGCGGCAACGATATCGCTGCGCGCGGGGTCCCCGGGCAAAAGAACGTATTCGCCGATGTCATCCGGGGATAGCGCGATGTGGTACTGCTTCTGTCCTTTTGTTACTTCGTTCTTGTTAAGTGTTTCGCTCATGGATAAAACTCCTTTATGCTGATAAATGATTGACCAAATATTCCGATGCACGCTGTGCGTTTTCAAGTACAGTCCCGCAATCCATGGTAAGAATTTGCCTGTCCCGCATGATCCATTTACCGTTGACGGCCATGTCCGAAACATCTGCCCCACAGGCGGAGTAGGCAACTGTAGCATATAAGTTTGAAAGGGAGCTTCGGTGCAGCGGGCAAAGGCGCGGGCTTTGTGTATCCAAAGCTATGAAATCGGCACGCTTGTTCGGTTCAAGACTCCCGATTTGCTCATCCATATATAGCCCGCGTGCGCCTTCAATAGTGATCATGCGCACCATGTCCCTTGCGGAAAATAGGGTTGGATCGCCATTGACCTGTTTTTGCAATAGCGCACCGGTTCGAAGGTCCCTTATGAGGTCCATGCTGTTATTGCTTTGCGCGCCGTCCGTGCCCAAAGAGATCTGTATGCCCTTCTCAACCATAGCGCGGTAGGGCATAATGCCTGAGACAAGCTTCAAGTTGCTTACGGGGTTGTAGGTCACATGTACGTTATTGTTGGCATATAGCTCCATATCACGATCGTTAAGATGGATGCTGTGCGCCGCGAGTACACGGCAATTTAGTACACCGAGCTCCGCAAGCCATTGCGTGGGACTTAGGCCTGTCTGTCGGAGTATCTGTTCGTTTTCGTCCTGCGTTTCAGAGATATGCGTATGCAATAAAACCCCGTATTTGCGGCACACATCAGCGACTTTACGGAATAGCTCGGCGCTTACGCTGTACGGCGCGTGCGGGCCCATGCAGGGGTACACAAGTGTTTTCTCCTTATGCTCATGCCAATTATCTACAAAAGACCTCGCTAAACCAAAAGTATCCTCCGTTTCGACCGAAGGCTTTGTGAATACGGTCGCCGCGAGCACACACCTTAGCCCTGTTTGGCTTGCCGTCTCCGCGATAGCATCCGCGAAATAGAACTGGTCTGCATACGTGGTGATGCCGGAGGATATGTATTCCATGCAGGATAACGCGGTCGCGGCTTTTGCGCGCTCCGCATTAAGATGTGCCTCCATAGGCCACATAGCCTTGTTAAGCCAGTCCATCAGTCTTAAGTCATCCGCTTGGTTTTTAAAGAGCGAGGAGTGTGAGTGCGTATGCGTGTTAATAAGGCCCGGCATAATCAGACGCCCGCCCATATCGACGATTGTGCCCTCGGGCTTTATCGTATCGGCACTGCCTAAACGCAATATGCGATTACCGCTGATTACCATACTTCCATGCTCATAGAAGGTATCGTTTTTATCTACCGTAAGCAGCGTACAATTTGTGACGGTATATTTGGATTCAGCTGCCATTTTGTCTCCTTTAATCGATCAATTCTCCCAATGCCTCAGGACCTTTCGCCTTGCGGCCCACGCCGACGAGCACCAGCAGTGTCAGTACATACGGCACCATCTGTACGAACTGATCAGGTATGGGGAGGCTGAGGTTGATGCGGATCGCCTGTGCGAATGCAAACAGCAGGCTTGCTAAAAATGAGCCCAGCGGGTTCCATCCGCCGAAGATGTTGGCTGCGAGTGCCATAAAGCCGCGTCCTGCAACCATATTATTGACAAAAAGGTTGTTTTGTACGATGGACAGGTATGCGCCCGCCATGCCGCACAGCATGCCACAGACGGTTACGGCGATGTAGCGATACTTCTTCACGTTAATTCCTGCGGTAGAGGCGGCCTGCGGATGGTCGCCTATAGCGCGTAGCCTAAGCCCACCCTTGGTTTTATACATAAAAAACCATGTGCTAAAGACGATTAGGAGCATCAGATATAAAAACGGGGATTGGTCTTTAAACAGCGCACCAAGTACGGGAATATCTTTCAGAAGAGGTATGCTCATATTGGGCAGCTGCTCAACGGAGCCTGTTATACCGTCCGTTTTCCATACCACGCGGGCAAGCACCACCGTAAGACCCTGTGCCAGGATGTTTATACCAACGCCGCTGACGGTCTGGTTGGTTTTATAGCGAATGCTCAGCACCGCATGAACAAGCCCCATGAGGGCACCGGTCAGTATGGCAAAGAGCACGCCAAACCAAGGGCTTCCCGAAATATACGTGCCCAGCACACCGCCGAAAGCACCGATCAACATCATACCCTCTACACCCAAATTGATAACGCCGCTTCGCTCGCAGAGCGTTGCGCCAATGGCGGCAAGTGTTAAGGGGATCGCAAAGCGAAGGGTAGTCAGCACTATGTTAAATGAGAAAAGGTATTCCATGTTATCCATTTGCTTTTTCCTTTCTGCGGGTAAAAAGCCCCCCGACGATTGCAGGCGTAGCCACAAATAGGATGACAAGCCCCTGGATTACCATCACCATGTTGGTGGATACGCTGGCCACATAGCTCATTTTCATAGAACCTGCTTCGAGTGCACCAAAGAGCAGCGAGGTAAGAAGTATGCCAAAGGGATTGTTTGCACCAAGAACCGCAACAGCGATACCGGTAAAACCAAAGCCGGGGGAGAACCCGTCGATAAAGCGTCCGTACTTACCAAGAACCTCCGTGACCCCGGCAAGTCCCGAGAGCATACCGCTAAATGTCATTACGCCGATAGTCGTGAGCGCGATGTTAATGCCGGCAGGCTGTGCGGCGTGCGGGTTTTCTCCGACAGCGCGGATATTAAATCCCATGCGCGTGGAGCGGAATAAGAAATAAATCAGCACCGCAAACCCGATGCCTAGGTACAATGCGGTCGTGAGCTGGGATCTTGGTATGATATTGGTAAAAAGATAGGTATCGGCAATCGCTTCGCTCTGCGCGGTCATGCTGTTTACCGCCTTCATAGGGCCGTTGACCGTATAGGAGGTAAAAAGCGATACGACGTAGTTGAGCATAATCGCAACGATTACCTCGTTGATGCGAAGTTTTGCCTTGATAAAGCCGATCAACCCGCCGACCAACCCGCCTGCGAGCATACCCGCAAGTATAGCGGCAGGCAGCACGACGATGCGAGGAAGGCCGTTTAACGCTAATGCCACCACGGTGCTGGCCAGAGCGCCCAAATAGAGCTGTCCTTCTCCGCCGATGTTGAAAATTCCCGCCTTGTTGGCAACGGCGAACGCAAAACCGGTGAACATCAAAGGAATACTCTTGCTTAGCGTGTTGGCTATGGCGTTGGTTGATCCAAAAGAGCCGTCGAGCATAGCGCTAAACGCCTTTAATGGCTCATATCCGGCAATCAGCATCACGATGGCGGCGACAATGAGAGAAAGTGCTATCGCAGCTACCGAAAAAAGCAGGTTTTTTACGATCGGCGGCAGGTGGTTTTCACGCTTGGACATTCCGATCATCCTCCTTCTTTCCCGCCATCAAAAGGCTGATGGTTTGGGTATCGAAATCCTCTGCCTTGCGGATATCCATCATTTCTCCCTTATAAAGTACGCCGATGGTATCGCTCAGCTGGAATATATCAGAGAGTTCCGCTGAAATGAGAAGTATCGCGGCTCCTTCGCTTCGAAGCTTAAGTAAAACACTGTGGATGTATTTGATTGCCCCGATATCCAAGCCGCGCACCGGTTGGCAGGCGAGTACGAAGGGCGGGTTTTTGCCCACCTCCCGCGCAAGTACGAACTTCTGCTGGTTGCCGCCCGAAAGCGAGCCGGCGCTTTGCTGCGTATCCACCGCACGCACGTCAAATTCCTTCATCATCCGCTGTGTTGCGCTTTTGAGGAATTTCTTTTGTACAATGCCGCGTCGCACATATTTTGGGTCGTACTGATTGCCTAATAGACAATTATCTTGAAGCGAGAAGCGGGGTAGTAAGGCTTGCTTGTGGCGATCGGAGGGGATATAGGCAAAGTGCAGCTTCTGGCGCACCCGTGCAGGAAGCTCCATTAAATCGTCGCCATTGTACAAAAGCTTTCCGGATTTGCTTCGGGATATGCCCATGACGATTTGTTCAAGTTGCTGCTGCCCGTTTCCTTCTACGCCTGCAATACCGAATATTTCACCGGCGTGTACATCAAACGAAACCGTACCTTGAGCGTTTGGCAGAAGGCGAACGTCCTGTACACGAAGAACGATATTACCTTGCTCGTTATACGGTTTTTCTATTTCCATAACAATATCGCGTCCCACCATCAGCCGTGCCAGCTCCTCAGAGGAGGTGGCCTTGGCGTTTAACAGCGCAACGGATTTACCGTTTCGCAAAATGGTGATGCGGTCTGCGGCTTCAAGCGTTTCTTTCAATTTATGTGTAATGAAAATGATCGTTTTACCCTGCGCTCGAATATCCTTGAGGATGCTCAAAAGCTGTTCGGCCTCAATGGGCGTGAGAACTGCTGTAGGCTCGTCCAAAATGATAATTTGCGCGCCTCGATAAAGCGTTTTTAATATTTCCACGCGCTGCTTCATGCCTACAGAAAGCGAGCTGACAGGCGCGTCGGGGTCAATTTCAAAATGGTATTGGTCGGAGAGTGCCTGCACGAGCTTACGGGCTTCTTTCATGTCGATAACGCCCTGCCCGGGCTCGTTGCCGAGTATGATGTTTTCCAAACACGTGAGGTTATTGACAAGCATGAAGTGCTGATGCACCATGCCGATGCCGAGTTGATTTGCTAAGCGTGGATTCAGCTGCCCAACGGGCTTTTCGTCGATCTCGATACTGCCCTCTTCGGGGCGGTAGAGGCCAAATAACACGTTCATTAACGTAGATTTGCCCGCGCCGTTTTCGCCGAGCAGACAGTGAATTTCGCCTTTTTCTACTTGAAAGTCAATGTGATCGTTCGCAGTCATGCTGCCGAAACGTTTGGTGATGCCGCGCATATTTACCGCTCGCAATGGTATGCACCTCATTTCCGGATATGTGGCATGGGACGCCCGCTTCGAGGTCCCGGAGAGGCTTCCCCGGGACCTTATCGGCGGACCAAGTTACCGGTTGTCCGGTGGGTTAGCTGAGGGGATTTGCCTCAACGAATGCAGCCACTTCTTCAACAGTGGTGGGGATTACGAGACTGCCGTCTCTGATTTTTTCTTTAAGGGCTTCGATAACGGCGATATCTTCGGCGCTTACTACGATGTTGCTGCCTTCAAAAGTATAGCCGACGCCATCGTCTTTTACACCTAGAACGGTGGTGGTGCCAACAGCAAGGTTATTGTCCAAGCAGGCGGCTTTTACGATCTCATACGCAGCGGTATCCACGCGCTTGAGCATGCTTGCTACGATATGGTCGGGATCGATGAAATTCTGGTTGGAGTTGACGCCGATTGCGGTAAAGTCCTTTTCCTTGGCAGCTTGGAATACGCCAAGGCCCGAGCCACCTGCGGCATGGTAGACGATATCGCCGCCTTTGGAGAACTGGGTAAGCGCAATTTCCTTAGCGGTCGTTGTGTCGCTGAAGGGGTTGTTGCCGCCCACATAATCGACCAATACGTTGATATCCGAGTTCACAACCATAGCGCCCGCCTGATAGCCGGCGTTAAACTTAACAAGGAGGGGGATTTCCATCGCAGCGATGAAGCCGATGGTGTTGTTGTCCGCAACGCCGTAGGCTGCGGCATTCTTTTTCATAAGACCGGCCAGAGCGCCGACCAAGAAGGACCCTTCCTCTTCTTTGCAGGTGTAGTTGGCGATATTGTCACCCTGCACTTCGCCGTCGATCAGAGCAAATTGCTGTTCCGGGAATTCGGGAGCAACCTTGGTGAGGGGATCAACCTGGTCAAAGCCGACGCACACGATGACGCCGTATTGGCCCGAGCTCGCCATGTCGCGCATAATGAGCTCAAATTCGGAAATCTGCTTGGGCTCTGCATAATCGAACGAAATGCCGAGTTCGCTTTCGGCCTTCTGCATGCCGGCATAAACAAGATCGTTGTAGGATTGATCGCCCAAACCACCAACGCCAAGTATGCAAGCTGCCTTAGTTGTGCTTACGATAGGTTCCTCGGTTGCATCGGGTGTAACTACGTCTGCGGTTTTTTCGGGTGCGGCCGATGCGTCGGGCGTTGTGGTGGGTGCAGCACAGGAAACCGCCATCACGCTTACGAGCAGGATGGATAGCATCGTTGCCAGTAGTTTCTTCATGTGTTCGTTCCTCCGTTTACATTAATGATTGTGAGAAGTGTATCCTTCAGCGCAGAGACGGCATCCTGGACGACGTATTTGTTTGAACTTTAGATCGGGTTAGCTGTCCTGAATTTATACAAGTTAGTCTCGCGCCTTCGGACTTGTCTACATAATAGCAGAGATATTGGACAGCGTCAATGGAAGCTCTGCTGGATATTTTGAACAACAGTTGAATATTTGGGCAGAATCCAAAAGATTCTTGCGAAACTATTGTATACATGTATAATAATAAGTAAGAAAAGCAACGTTTGTTTAGGACCAAAAACCAAAGAGAGGAAGCTGGAAATATGAGCCTTTTAACCTCGATTTTTAAAAACACGATGCAAATTGTTACAGATACTTCCCTTACGCATGAGCAAGCGATGATGAACTTGTCTAAACTTCCGGGACAGTGTTTCTATGGCTTTACACCGCCGCCTGCGTTTGAGCGGATGCTGAGCGATGGGCGAATTTCCGATCTGGGAGAGGGATATTCGCCTTTTTGCCCGCGCTACCTTCTGCCCGACTATGATCTGTTCTTACAGAAAGGCTGCACTTTCTTGAGGATCGAGCCGCCGAAGGATCTTTTTGAAGCGCTTCAGGCACTTCAGATAATCTACCGTCACGTCCCATCCATCACAAACTTCCCGGTGTATTTAGGTAGGCTAGACAAGATGCTTGACCCGTTTATAGAAGACGAGGCAGAAGCACGCCGCCTGATTAAGCATTTCCTTATATTTATAGACAGGACAATCTCCGACTCCTACGCACATGCGAACATCGGTCCCGAGGCAACGAAAGCCGGTGAAATTTTACTTGACTGCGAATATGAACTTCAAAACGCCATACCGAGTATTACCTTGCTGTATGACCCCGATATCACCCCCGAAGCATTTGCCGTAAAGTGCGCAAGAAACGCACTGGCGTGCGCCAAACCGAGCTTTGCAAACCATGCCGCTTATAAAAACGAATATACCGTGCCTTATGGAATCGCAAGCTGCTATAATGCACTGCCCATAGGCGGGGGTTCCTATACGCTTTGCCGCATTAACCTCAAGGCCGTGGCCGAAAGTTCTAAGGATACCGACGATTTTCTATATCGTGCGCTGCCCGAGACTGTAAGTACAATGTGCGCATTCATGGATGAGAAGATTCGCTTCTTGGTGGAGAAGAGTATCTTCTTCCGTTCGAACTTCCTTGTGAAGGAAGGTTTGCTGCGCCGTGAGCTGTTTACCGGCATGTTCGGTATGGTGGGCCTTGCCGAGTGCGTCAATTATCTTAAGGAGCTAAGCGGTTGTAAGTCCGAGCGGTTCGGGCACAGTAGAGAGGCCGACGATCTTGGTGTAACCATCGTAGAGCGTTTGTCGGAACTGGTAAACGCCCATAACGCCCCGTATTGCGAGATTACAAACGGGCATTATTCCTTGCACGCGCAGGTAGGGCTTGATACCGATATCGACGTATCCTCCGGGGCGCGCATTCCCATCGGGGAAGAGATTGAACTGTATGATCATCTAAGGCAGGCAGGGAGATTCCACCCGCATTTCCAATCAGGCGTTGGGGATATCTTCCCCTTTGAAGCTACCTGTAAGAAAAACCCCGAGAGCCTCATCGACGTGATTCGCGGCGGTTTTGCGGTTGGCATGCGATACTTCTCCGCTTACGCAAGCGACAGCGACGTTGTACGCATAACGGGCTATTTGGTGAAGCGTAGTGATCTTGAGAAGCTGGCGCGAGGCGAAGCCGTTCAGCAAGATAACGTGGTTTGGGGATTGGGTGAAGTCCGCAACAGCCATGTCCTCGAGCGAAAGGTGCGTTCGTTATGACACGCGCACCGGTAAACCGCATTATTGACCACAGCAGCGTGGACGGACCCGGCAACCGCACGGTGTTCTTCTTTCAGGGCTGCAACTTCAATTGCGGCTATTGCCATAACCCCGAAACCATTAACATGTGCATTAACTGCGGGGAATGCGTCCCGGTCTGTCCCGCAGGAGCGCTCATTATAAAAGATAATGTAGTCCGCTTTGACCCGCAAAAGTGCCGCGCCTGCGATACCTGCATAAAGATATGCAAACATAACGCCTCTCCCAGAGTCGTTTTTATGACGCCGGAAGAGGGCAAAAAAAAGCTCGAGCAAAAC
>JAEWZS010000163.1 GCA_023458355.1 Bacillota bacterium | reverse complement strand
TCACAGGACTGTTGTTTACCTCGCTATGCTCGGCCGTACCCTTCGACTCCCCTTGAACTATGACCGGTAGGGGAGTCCCGGCGACACTGGGGCAGTGCCGCCGCCAGCCCGGGGTACTAAAAAACAGTTCACAGGACTGTTTTTTACCTCACATGGATCGGCCGTACCCTTCGACTCCCCTACCTTATTATAAGAGAAAACCAAAGACCCATCCTTAACAGGATGGGTCTTTGGTTTTGGCACCCGGTAGGGGAGTCGAACCCCTGTTCCCGCCGTGAGAGGGCGGTGTCCTAGGCCACTAGACGAACCGAGCAAATATCACGCACGTTCTATTATACCGAAAAACAAAGCGTTGTCAATTGTAAATTTCATTGGGTTTTGCATGCTTTCACTCAATTGCCAATAGCTTCACTGCGCTTGCGGCGGGGATTTCGCTTAAGCGCTTTAGCACATCGCTTAAGGGTACTGCTATATGCGTCGTGTCGAGCGAGATTACTACGTTCGCCTGCGAGTTGATGGGGAGGCTCTGTGTGATCGTGAGTATGTTTGCACCTAAGGAGCTCAAAGTGTTAAGCGTTTCACTTAGTGCTCCCTTTTCATGGTGCAGCATCATGGAGAGTACAGCCTTTTTTGCCGTTTCCTCATTGGGGGCAAAAATGTAGTCCTTATACTTATAATAGGTGCTGCGTGATATACCTACGAGCCGCACCGCCTCGCTCACTTCCTTTACGGACCCTGCGTCGAGCATAGCGCGTGCTTGCAGCACCTTTTCGTAATAGTCGGGCAATATGCGTTTATCGACGATTAAATATTGGTTTTGCATGGTGTCTCCAATAGCATGGCCCCATCATGGTCGATATTCACAGGGATGGCATGCCAGTTATTCTCTAAACCGGCAATAAGCTCCTTCATGCGTTTTGGGAAGCTTTCGCCGCGGTACATGCACATGCACGCTGAACCTGATCCGCTTATGTAAAATGCCGTGCAGCCTGCATTGAGCGCGAGGCTTCGCACTGTTTCATAGCCCGGGATGAGTTTTGAGCGATAGGGCTGGTGCAGCTTGTCGTCAAGCGCTGCGGTTATGAGCGGGTCGTCACCGTGCTCAAGCGCCTTTAACAAAACGCCCATGCGAGAAAGGTTAAATACCGCGTCGCTAAAGGGAACGGTTTTTGGAAGAGCTGTGCGCGCTGCATGCGTGGAGATTTTAAAATCCGGAACAAGCGCGAGGAAGCGAAGCGCCGGGTCAATCTCATAACGTGCCATATTGGGGACGCCGTTTTGCATCATGCTTGCGGTAAATCCACCAAAAAGTGCAGCTGCTACGTTATCGGGATGGCCTTCAAGCTCTGTCGCAAGCGAAAAGAGCGTGGACTTGCTAAGCTTTGCCCCATGCGCAGCGTTGCCTGCAAGAAGACCCGCCACAATCAATGCAGCAGAGGAACCAAGCCCTCGAGATACGGGAATTTCTGAGTCGATGCGGACACCGAGATTCTTAAAAGGAATACCTAGCCTCGACAATACCTTTTTATAGGCGACAACCGCGAGATTATCTTCCGTTTTGTAGGCGTCGTCACAGCCTTCAATTTTAAGGCCGTCCTCGTCCTCCCAAAAGCAAAGTGTAGCGTATAGGGATACCGCAAGGCCGAGGCTGTCAAAGCCCGGGCCGAAGTTGGCTGTGGATGCGGGAACTTTTACTCGTACCATTGTGTTTGTTCCGCCTTTCTGAGTATGTAATTTTCCATTTCTTCTAATTTTACCACATCCGTATGCCTCTGCGGAATATCCTTGAGCGATGTCAGCGCCTTAGGTGCTAAAATACCAGAAATGTTCTCGAGCCGTTCTATCGCCTCAAACTCGTCATCAGGCGCTGCTCCTTCAAGTGCATTAAGCACGGCATTTGGGAATTTGAAGGGCGACGCAGTACTTAAAACAACCGCGGGTGCAGTACTTTTTTCTGCTTCTTGGTATTGTGATAGAGCGTGAAATGCCACAGCGGTATGCGTATCGCAAAGGTATTGGTTTTCATTAAACACGCGTCGGACGGTAGACAGGCATTCCTCCTCGCTGCAGCGAGCGGGGTAGAAGTCTTTTTTAAGAGCGTCAAGCGCAGCAGCGTCTATCTCATAATAGCCTGTATTTTTTAGGCTTTCCATGTAGCCCGATGTTTTTTCACCGCAGACAAGGTATAAAAGCCTTTCGAGGTTACTTGAAATTAAAATATCCATGCTCGGCGATGCGGTTTTGTAAAATGCCCGACGGCGGTCATATGTACCGGTTGTAAGAAAGTCTGTCAACACATCGTTCACATTGGAGGCACATACGAGACAGCCAACAGGAAGCCCCATCTTTTTGGCGAAGTACCCTGCGAGTATGTTGCCGAAATTGCCGGTCGGCACGATGAAATTGACTGCTTCGCCAACCTGAATTGCATCGCATTTTACAAGGTCAATATAGGCCTTGTAATAGTACATAATCTGCGGGATGAGCCTGCCTATGTTGATGGAATTGGCGCTTGAAAGCGAGAAGCCGAGTTGATCGAGCTTTTCTTTTGCCGGCGCGCTTGTGAAAATAGCCTTTACACCTGTTTGCGCGTCATCGAAATTGCCGCGCACGGCGCATACGGCAACATTTTTTCCTTTTTGCGTTGTCATCTGCTTTTGTTGAACGGGGCTTACACCGCCCTCAGGGTAGTAAACCGCAATGCGCGTCCCCGCAACATCGCAAAAACCTGTAAGTGCGGCTTTTCCCGTGTCGCCGCTTGTAGCGGTGAGGATGAGCATTTCTTTTTTCACGCCTAGCTTTTTGCGTGCGGCAGTCATCAGATGTGGGAGTACAGAAAGCGCAACGTCCTTAAACGCCTGTGTAGGCCCTCGGAAAAGCTCCAGCACATACGCGCCTTTCAATTGCACAATAGGTGTCAAATCGGGCGTTTCAAAACGCCCTATATAGGAAGCATCGATAAGTGTGCTTATTTCCGCCTCGCTAAGTTCATCAAAATACGCACCGAGTATCCTTTTAGAGATACCGAGCGCGTCGAGCGACAACAGGCTTTCGACGGGAAGATGCGGGAAGTGTGCGGGCATGTAAAGCCCGCCGTCCGGTGCGATGCCATTTACTACAGCCTCTAAACCCGTTGCCGTAAGCGATGTATCGCGTGTGCTGAAATATAGCATAAATTTTCCTCTCCAAATTTCGACTTGCTTTTCACTTACGAATATGATACATTGTTTTCCGTACAAACACAAGTGTTTTTATTATGAGGACAAAAGAGGTATTTTACAGTGAAGATTGCTTTGTTGGGTTACGGAACTGTGGGGAGCGGCACATATGATGTGCTTCTAGGTTCGCCCGAGGTTGAGGTAAAGCGTGTACTCGTCCGGCAAGTGCGCGCATGCGGTGTAAGTGAAGTCACCTCGGACTTTCAAGATATTTTGAACGACCCCGAAATAGCCATCGTAGCGGAGGTTATGGGCGGTAAGGAGCCCGCAAGAAGTTATGTGCTTTCGGCGATGGAGGCTGGGAAGCATGTAGTAAGCGCCAACAAGGAGCTTATCTGCAATTCTTATCGGGAGCTCTACGATATAGCAGCAAAAAACAGTGTATGCTTGAGGCACACCGCCTGCGCGGGGGGCGGCATACAATGGCTATATAATCTCGAACGCGCCATGCGCTGCGACGATATTATGGAAATAGGCGGCGTGATGAATGGCACGTCCAACTACATTTTAGTTTCTATGCAAAAGGGGATGGATTTTAGCTCGGCTTTAAAAAAAGCGCAAGCGCTCGGATACGCAGAAGCGGAACCCGGGGCTGATATCGACGGATTCGATGCCGCAAGAAAATGCGCCCTTTCCGCGAATATGGCGTTTCAAACGGTAATTCGCGAAAGTGAAATGGATGTCGCGGGTATACGCTTTGTTGAGCGCTGCGATATCGAGTTCGGTGAGGCGCGCAAAATGGTTTTAAAGTTGACGGTTCATGCCGCGAAGGAGCAAAACGGCGTGAGTGCGTATGCGGAACCCTCTTTTGTGAGCGATGCTTCACAGGAAGCCAATGTGCCGGATAACTATAACCTTTTGAGCCTTGTCGGGAAGCACCTTAAAAAACAGAGCTTTTTCGGGCAGGGGGCGGGGAAAATGCCTACAGGCATAACTGTGGCGCAGGATATTTTGGATATTGCCCGCGGCCTTGTTAAGCCGCCCAAAAGCGAGTTTTTGCCGCTAAACGTTGATAACACTGCAGCGGTGCACCGCTATTACGTGAGGTCGTGTGCCGATCTGCCACATGAATCGCTTAGCGATCTAATGTGTGAGCATATCGAGATGGGGAAATTTCGTGCATATATCACAAAACCGGCTTCGGTCCATGCGATGCATGCGCTTGTGAAAAAATTGAGGGAGTCAGACCCGCGGCTCTTCTTTGCGGGGTTAAGTGAAAATGATTAAAGTAGTAAAATTCGGAGGATCGTCACTTGCTGACGCCGAGCAGTTTCATAAGGTGAAAAATATCGTGGAGAGCGATCAAACGCGTACGGTGGTGGTGGTATCCGCTCCCGGCAAACGGCATAAGGACGACCATAAGATTACGGATTTATTATACCTTTGCCATGCGCATCTCAAATACGGTGTATCCTATGAAAGTATACTATCTATGGTGGGGGAGCGCTACGAAAATATTAAAGAGGGCTGTAATCTTTCAATTGACCTAGACGCGGAGTTCACAGCACTTCGGGCTGAGATGGACCGCGATATATCAACCGATTACCTTGTTTCGCGCGGAGAGTATTTTTCCGCAAAGCTGATGGCGGAATACCTCGGTTTTATGTTTTTAGACGCGAAGGATTGGCTTTTTTTCAACTACGATGGTAAGGTGAACTACGAGAAAACAAACGAGCATCTGCGTGAGGCGCTTTTAAAGCACCACCGTCTTGTGCTGCCGGGCTTTTACGGAGCCATGCCGGACGGACGTATCCGTGTGATGACGCGGGGTGGTTCGGATATCACAGGCGCAATTGCCGCCGCCGCGGTGGATGCGAGCGTATATGAAAACTGGACGGATGTTTCGGGCATACTCATGGCCGATCCGCGCATCGTCAAGGATCCCAAATCGATTGAGCGCATTACCTATAGTGAGCTGCGCGAGCTTTCCTACATGGGAGCAGACGTTCTGCACGAGGAAACGGTTTTCCCTGTACGCGAAAAAAAGATACCGCTCAACATAAAAAACACCAATGAACCTGAGGCACCCGGTACACTTATCCAAGAGGAATTCGGCGAAGAAAACGGAGAGGGTGCACGCCGTTTCATCACGGGTATTTCAGGCCGTAAAAACTACAGCATCATCACCATATGCAAATCTCATATGTCGGGTGACGCGGGTGTATTACGGCGCGTGGTAGAGATATTTGAGCATTACGGCGTGGGTATTGAACACATCCCATCGGGTATCGACAGCTTTAGCGTGGTCGTTTCCACCGAAAAGGTAAAAAACTGTATCTATGATATAATCTCTGAGATACGCTCCCGCGTGGAACCGGATTCGGTAAAGGTCACGGAAAACATATCGCTTGTGGCGGCGGTAGGACGCAGGATGATGTATCGCCCCGGTATTTCGGGAAGGCTTTTTTGTACCATCGGCCAAAGCGACATCAACATACGCATGATTGCGCAAGGGCCTGAGGAGATCAGCATCGTGGTAGGCGTAGAAAACGCCGATTTTGAAAAGACCATACGTGTGCTATACGACAGCTTCGTAAGATAAGGTAAGGTAAGGAGGTTTTAAAATATGAAACAGAAAAAAGTAGTAGTTTTAGGCGCAACGGGTGCGGTAGGGCAGGAAATGCTCAAGGTGCTTGAGGAGAGGAAATTCCCCGTGTCAGAGCTTGTAGCGCTTGGCTCCGTTAGGAGCGCGGGTAGAAAACTGATGTTTCGGGGCGAAGAAATAGAAGTACGCGAGGGAGATAAGAAGTCCTTCTCCGGTGCGGATATCGTATTAGGCGCTGTAGAGAATGCACATGCCAAGGTGTTTGCGCCATATATACGGGAAGCGGGTGCGGTGTTTGTAGACAACTCGAGCGCTTTCCGCATGGATAAAGACGTACCGCTTGTGGTGCCTGAAGTAAACCCCGAGGATGTGAAACTCCACAAAGGCATCATTTCAAACCCGAACTGCTCCACCACCATTGCACTTGTTGCGGTAAATGCAATCAACCGCCTTTCGCCCATTAAAAGCATGGTCGCGTCTACCTATCAGGCGGTTTCTGGCGCAGGTGCCGGAGGAACAAAGGAACTTGAAAATCAGATGCACCAATGGGCGGAGGGAAAGGCTTTAGAAAACACCGTGTTCCCATACCAGATTGCATTTAACCTCATACCGCAAATCGGTGGTTTTGACGAAAACGGTTATACCAGTGAAGAAATGAAGATGCAAAACGAGGGCAGGAAGATTATGCACTTGCCTGAGCTAAATGTGACATGCACCTGCGTACGCGTGCCCGTATGGCGTTCTCATTCTATTTCTATCTCGCTTATAACGCAGGAGCGACTTGATATCGCCCGTGTGCGCGCAGCTATAGAACACGCTCAGGGCTGCCGCTTAGAAGACGATCAGGCACTTAAACGCTATCCTATGCCGCTTGAAACGAGCGATCAGGACTTGGTGTTTGTAGGCAGGATACGCCGCGATCTAATAAACGCTAACGGAATAGCGCTTTGGTGCTGCGGCGATCAGGTGCGCAAAGGCGCTGCTACCAATGCGATACAGATTGCGGAGCTGCTGTAAAGTATAGGTAGAATATAAATTCATTCAATAGAACAACAGAAAACCGAGTGCAGTAAGCAAGATTAGAAACGCGAGATTCCAAAGGCTGAACAGCAGTATGTACCTGCCCGTTTGGCCTTTGTGGACACTCGCGTACATTTTATACGAGATAACGCTTGCCATGGACGCGATGAGTGTGCCTAAGCCCCCGATGTTTACGCCCGCAAGCAGCTCTTTTGCACGATCGGTAAAGCCGGAAAGGAGAATTGCGGCAGGAACATTGCTGGTTGCCTGGCTTGTAAGGATGGATGTTAGAAGCGTGTTCTTTTCCGTGATGCGGGAAAGAAAGGCGTGTATGGGTTCTATGCGCGCAAGATTCCCTACAAACAAGAAGATAACTATGAAGGTTAAAAGCAGGCTGTAATCTACGGCGAAAAGCGTTTTTCTATCGAACATGAGTACCGCAAGGAATACTGCAGCTGTGGCTGCCCAATACGGCAACAAGCCGAATACCGCCATAACCGAAATTATAAAGAGAACTGCGTAATAAACCAAAACTTGCTTATTAAGCGGCTCACCTAACTGCGTTTCAGCTTTGCGAAGTGTAAGG
>JAEWZS010000162.1 GCA_023458355.1 Bacillota bacterium | reverse complement strand
GTTCTTTACCTAGCGGCAGCTTATCGTTTGATATTTTTCGCGCTGTGCGGATATCCTCCAATACTTCCTCGCCGTGCACAAGTGTGCCGAGCAGTGTTTCTTTCAATGTTTTTGCCATACTCACACCTCCTCGGCAACGCGTGTTGCCACTTTGTCTGCAAACATATAGTTAGGGCCAAAGCCACAGGCATTCACCCAGCCGCTTGCAAACTCCAAATTCTCAAGCTTGCTCTCGGTCGGGAAGAAAAACACGGAAGACATGATATCCTGTTCAAAACCATAAATGGCTCCGCCCGGGTGGTTAAGATAGCGCATGTGTGTAAGCGGTGTCGCAATTTCCATCTCTTCGATGTGATCGGTAAAACCGGGGTACATTTTCTCAAGCCGCGCCACAATGCGCCTGCCCGCTTCGTACTTCATTTCGTAATACTGCTCGGGCGTAAGCTTTTCCCATTCGGTGGCATATTTGAGCGTACCCGCAGTGATGATGCTCGTACCCGGCGGAGAAATGCTCGGATCGTCCACCGTGTAGCAGGTGGCTACCAGCGGATCGTTTTCGGGCAGTAAGCGGTAGGCATCCTGAAAATCCTCATTGGCATTCATGCTCTCGTAATTGAGTGTAAAGGAGGTGGTAAAACCAAGCTCCTCGGGCGTACAATCAAGCCCTATAAAACAGGTAAGTGCAGAAATGCCCACTGTGTAGGGTTTTAGATATTCGCGGGCGCTCTTTGGGATATCTTCCTTTTTGAGCAGTGCACCGTAGGTGGCGAGAGGCGAAATGTTGGAGATGATCTTTTTTGCACGGTATTCGGTGCCGTTTTCATCCACAACGCCAACGGCCTTGCCGTTCTCCACTAAAATCCTTGTCACCGCGCTGTTGAGCCGCACTACCCCGCCCATACGGCCTATTGCTTCCATAAGCGCCTGGTTCATAACCATAGAAGTGCCCTTTAGGTAGAAAGGCTTATCTTCCATGTAAATGTTGGTGCATTTGGCGAGTATGGACCATGGGAAACGTGCGGGCGGCATGCCCATGAAGCACCAATAGGCGCTCAACGCAAGCTGTAGCTTAGGGGATTTAAAAAACTCATCCAGCACTTCCTGCGTGCTCTTGAGTGCGTATTTAGCTAAGGATGGATAAAGCTTTGGGAAACCAAACTTCATGACGGCTTTTTTAAGAGCACCGGGTTCGCCTGTACTTGCAGCGCTCTTTTGCGCAAACGCGGCCGATTCCGCACAAAAAGTATACACTGCCTCAAAATAGCCTAATATTGCATCTTTCTCCTCGGGAAAGAGCTCAATTAGGTGTGCCTCACATTTCCTTCGGTCAGCAGGCAAAGATATACCTGTTCCGTCGGGGAAG
The DNA here is from genome assembly GCA_023458355.1 of Bacillota bacterium. Taxonomy (GTDB): domain Bacteria; phylum Bacillota; class Clostridia; order Christensenellales; family CAG-138; genus UBA7707. The sequence continues at coordinate 3,672 of JAEWZS010000162.1, read as the reverse complement.
TTCACACGGAACAGCTCCTTGATTTCGACCCACTCTATTTGGTCCTCAATGCCGTAGCGCTTGAACTGCTCGCGTAAGGGACCGGGCTTTTCCTTTGTACCCATGCTGCTAAGCTGGTGCAACGCCACCTCAAACTCGAAGCGTCCGCGGCGGAAGCTCGTTCCGCAGCCGCCGGGTATATTATGTTTTTCAAATACGATTACTCGCTTACCCTTTTCGGCAAGCGTCGCGGCAGAAGCAAGGCCCCCGTTCCCCGCGCCGATAATAATTACGTCGTAGCTTTGCATGAAACAACCTCCGTGTTATTTGATGAAACAGGCAGCCGCGATGAGTACGATGTTTAGTACCATCAAACATATCTGCACAGCATTGCCCTTGGTTGCGGCCACAAAGCGGCTGAATTTTTCACTCTTAAGGCTTTGTTCAACAAACTCCTTCTCCGCGATCTGGAAACAGCCACCAAACGACAATGAACCTGCACGGAAAACCAGCCAGTAGCCCGGGTTACCGGTGATAAGAACACCCAATATGGGGGCTGCAAGTATGCCCACATGCAGCTTAGCAACAGCCGGTGAGAACTCGTTTGTTACAAACACCCAGTTCCAAATGGTGTAGGCGATGATCCAGCAAATGGTTCCTATAAGGGTAGGAGCATGAAACTCATAAAGGTGGAAGAACTTCGAGAAGAAACCGAGCCCTTGGGTAGCGGTAAAGTCAAGCCAAGTGCCGCGCAAAAAGAGTATCGAAACAGCAAGCACAATACCCGTTACACCGTTAAAATACCGCTTGTAGCGAACAATATCGGTAAACGTTGCCTCAAGTATGTTGATGGCGAGGAAGATCAGCACGATGTTTACAAACACCTGGCGGTCGAGTATGTTAAACACCGCGAAGATAATAACCACCCTTAAAAGCGTAAGTGTGGTTAGCTTGAGCCTTTCAAAGAACACAAGCTTGCCAAATACCATAATGGCGATAGGCAGCAGCACATTTACGGGTATGTTCACCAAAATGGGCTGCGATGCCGCAAGCATGGAAGTTGCGGTAAACGCGAGGGTCAGTATGGCCAAAAGTATGTTTTGATTGCGGTGTTCGCCTTGCTGCGGCGCCAGCTTCTTTTCATGTTCCGACATGGTGCGTACCTCCTAATAATAAATCATGTATCATTTCGCGGTGCTAAACGGAAACCCGATTCAGCCCGTGAAGGACTTGGTAAGAAGGTCACAGAAGTGCTCAATACGCTGCTTTGCCGTAGTCGCGTCCATATTGGGGCTGTTGATGGACGTTTTCTGTATCAGCCCTAAAAGCGCGTCATAAGCGTTGTAGTAAAGCAACTCCATGTTTTCGTTGTTTAAAACGCTGCCATCCTCAATGCCGTGGCGTATTGCCTTAGCAAGCGGTGCGCGGAATTCGTGATATGGAGCGGGAGGCTTGTTTTTGTTAAGGCTGCCCATATCGTGCTTATAAAGATAAAGCTCCGCTTCGTGCACGAATATCAGCTTTTCACGTTCTGTAAAGTAAAGCTCGGCATACGCGCGCAGCACGGCGCGTATCTGCTCAGCGCCGCTCATACCGGAGAATGCGCCGCTGTCATACACTGCGTCCGCCTGTTTTACGGTTTCCCCCCAAAAGAGCAAAGCAGTTTCCAAAACCAGCTCCGCCTTTGTGGGAAAATAGCGGTAGACCGAGCGTTCGGTAAGCCCTGCTGCTGCTGCGATACCGGCAACGGTGGTCGCATCCACCCCCTGCTCGATAAATGCACGCAGAGCCTGTAAAACCACCTTGTTTTTATTGGTGATCTTCCGCGTTTGCAAAACGATTCCCCCTCTTTTATATGCCTATGTGCCTGAATTTCTAAATTGTCATGAAGACTGACAATTTGATGATAGCATGCATTGTTTGTTTTTTCAAGATGAATTTGACAATAATTTGTCAGAGTAATATTTTGGTATAAATGATAGGGATTATGGGCCCGGTGCTACGGGTTTGTTTGCACTCGGGCAGGAATATATGTGCATTTCGTACCGGTTGTTCGCATTTATATTGTCAAGATTTTGGGTTCAAGAAAGCGCAGCCTTTTCTTATCCACCGGTTCAACGCCTCCATACTATGCCAAAAACAGAAGACACCCCTTTAGGGTGTCTTGTGATAAAAAGCTATTATGATACAAGGCTGTTCATTCCGAAAGCCCTCGGTTTAGGCCTGCATCGCTTTATGCTCAGAGATCATCGCTTAATAAATCATTATCCTCATCTGAATCGTCCAAGGAGCTGTCGATGTTTTCGAGGATTGCTAATCCCATTATTTCCTCATCCAACGAGGTTGTGCCATCACCGTCAAAGTCAAAATAACCGCCGAGAAAATTGTCTTTACGATTACCCATGGTCAAAGCCTCCTGATTCTGTGTTGATTATAGGAGTTGTAATGAGCGGTGTCGTGGTTGAGGTTATTCATTGCTATTGTTGCCAACAATAGATAGTTTAAACTTGTTTACAGGGATTGTAAAGTTGTGGAAACGCAAGATGCATGCAGTGGCTATTGGCTGTATGGTCTATCCATCCTCCCTGCTACGAGCTCACCAAGTCCCACAATCTGTCATAACTGTCTACCACATCGTATTTTACGTTTTCTCCGCTGATGGCGCGAAAATGCTCACGGGCACAGTGGGCTTTAGCTGTCGCGATTCCGGTAAGCTCCAAAGAAGACATATCGCCCTTTGTTTCGGCGACAAAGTAAATGTGCTTGACTTTGCCCTCGTAAAACGCAATCGCCCAATCAGGGTTGTACTTTCCGACCGGAGTGTTTATATAAAAGCCACTTGGCAGTTTGACATAGATCTCGACCTCTTTACTATGTGCTTCCAGTTCTACAGCAAAGTCGTGCTCTACTTTGGAGTCGTAAATAACATAGTCGTATAGATGGCGTTTCGTCTCCATTGCATTAACACCTAAGGTGCCCTTTTTCAGGACTGGCTCTGTGAAAATCTCCGTGCCAAACGCGGCGGTCAGCTTGTCGTAGGTGATATGCTCGATAATTGACGTGGCCTTCTGCTCATTGATAATGTTAGAGGCGCGGATGATGAACTCTTCGGGGTTATCACCGAACTGGTTAAAGACGACATTATCTATACCGATCAGAATTGCAGCTACTGCTTTTCGTGTCAACCCTGTCTCAGTTACGATTTTGCCCACAAGGTCATATCGGACCGAACTACTCGCTTTCAACACCGTGTGCTGCGACGCTTCCTCGCGTGATATATCCGAACGAACAAAAGCTTCACCTGCTTGCAATTGGGTTCTGGATTCGATGTTCTTTGCCTGTTCGCCTTTCTCCACTTTAAAATAAACCTTGGATACACGCAGCTTGACATTCAATTCTGCAATAGCCTTAGTGATTAGCTCGTTCTCGTCAAACGCCACAATATAGTAGCTTTTGCTGTTGATACGCGACCAGAGTTCTTGAAATGCGCGGCTGTTCATCTTACCCTTATCAAGCGTAACCTCTACATTGTTCTTGCGGGCATTCTCCGGCTTGCCGGCGTTTGGGTCGTAGACGGAATCCAGCACAGCAACAACTTCAGCGGCGCGATCAGCAGCTTCTTCGGGTACTTCAATTTTCCCATCCTTTTTATCTTCGTAATACTTCTCAGTCAGTTCGCCTCGCTTAACATAA
>JAEWZS010000161.1 GCA_023458355.1 Bacillota bacterium | reverse complement strand
GTGCAGCAGCTAAGCCCTCGCATTTTAGGCCCGATCCGCATACGTTGTTGACGGTGGTCGCGGGGACTTCAATAGGAATCCCTGCTTTCAAAGACGCCTGCCGCGCCACGTTCTGCCCGAGTCCCGCTTGCAAAACGCAGCCCATGAATACCTCGTCCACCTGTTTAGGCTCAATACCGGCACGCTTAACCGCTTCTTTGATGACCACCGCGCCTAATTCTGCGGCGGGTACCTCTGCGAGGCTTCCCCCGAATTTTCCAAGCGCCGTGCGGCATGCACCCGCGAGTACGATTTCCTTCAACATATGCGTATCTCCTTTACGAGTTTTATTTTTTGCAGTAAAAAGCCGGAAACTTATGCCCATAGGGCGTGCTCCGGCGTTAAGATTTTGTACTTTTTAATCTTCCTCGCCCACGTCCATTACCTTGAGGTTTTCGTGGATCAGAAGTTTCGCCTCCGTGGCTGCAATTACCTGATCAATGGTATAGCCGGGTGCTATCTCCTCTAGCACAAGCCCTTCTTTGGTGACGCGTATCACAGCCATTTCCGTAACAATGAGCTTCACAACGCCTTTTCCGGTGAGAGGGTAGCTGCATTTACGTAAAATTTTAGGATTACCCTTTGCGGTATGCTCCATGGCGATGACTACCTGCCGCGCCCCCGACACAAGATCCATAGCTCCGCCCATGCCGTTTACCTTTTTACCCGGTACAAGCCAGTTGGCCAAGTTGCCTTCTTCATCTACCTGCAAAGCACCTAAAACCGCCATGGCAACATGTCCGCCGCGTATGGCAGCAAACGAATCGGCGCTGTTCACAAACTGCGCACCGGGGATTGCCGTCACACACCCGCCACCGGCGTTTACTATGTTCTTATCCGCATTTTCGGGTAAAGGCGCAGGCCCGAGGCCTAAAATGCCGTTTTCCGATTGGAAGATGACGGTGATGCCTTCAGGCACGTAGTTTGCAACAAGCGTAGGCAAGCCTATGCCCAAATTCACCACATCGCCGTCACGAAGCTCCTGCGCAACGCGCTTTGCTATAAAAACTTTCGTGTCCATATTTCCTCCTAAAGCGCAACGATTGCGTCGATGTAGATGCCTGACAAGGTTATAAGATCCGAGTCGATCTCGCCGGCCTCCACAATCTCTTCGGCTTCCACCACGGCGAATTTACAGGCCTGCGGCATAATGGCGTTGAAGTTTTTACTCGACCCGCGCATGTAACAGTTGCCTAATTTATCGACTTTGGTGGCGTGTATGAGCGCCACGTCGCCATATAAAGCCTTTTCGAACAGGTACTCACGCCCGTCAAGCTCCACGGTCTTTTTACCCTCGGCTACGATGGTGCCAACACCCGTAGGCGTTAAAAAGCCCGCGATACCGCTGCCGGCTGCGCGAACAGCCTCGGCCAGCGTGCCCTGGGGCACAAGCACGACGCTTTCGGGATTGGCCGCATACATGGCACCCGTGATAGGGTTGCCGCCTACCCACGTGGAATACACCTTTTTCACGCGGCCAAGCTCCATGAGCCTAAATGTGTTCAAATAGTCCCAACCGGTATCGTTGCTGACGATGGTTAAATCGGTCGCTTCGCTGTCCGAAATGAGGGATTCGAGTAAAGCCTCAGGCGTTCCGCACTGCAAAAAGCCACCGATCATGATAACATCGTTATCACGTATACGGCTGATGGCCTCCTTGGCCGTCATGATTTTGTTCATTGGTTAAGAAACCTCCGATTCGATAATGAGAAATGCTTTCCGGATCGATCATCGATAAAAGTATTGTAAGCCACGTGAATTAGCGCTGTCAAGGACGGTGCGGCGTATATACTTTATATACGCTTTCGTTATGCATCAACTTAACCGCCTTGAGCTTGCGCATCCCCTTCCGGTATCGTACCGGGGCTCGTCATTTTTAACAGTTCGCGTGCTATATCAAACTTAAGAGTAGAATATTCCGTACCCACGGGTACTTCGAGCATCACCAATACGAGCCGTGCGTTCTCCTCACTTACACCTGTACGAAAACCCGCAAACCACGATATTTCTCGACTCTTATCGCTGCCGATCTCAGCCGTACCCGTTTTGGCGGCCACTTCGCAGCTATTGACCTTAAGTGCGTGGCCCGTACCGTTATAATCCTTGCTCACAACATCCTTAAGCATGGGAAGAATCTCGGAAATAACCGAATCGGGCACCACGTTTTCCCTCCATGTCTCGGTTTCACTTTCTGAAACCGTTTGGATTCGGAAGCCGTTCTCCTCATATAAGCCCCTCACGATGCGCGGCTTTATAATATCGCCGCCGTTTGCGAACATCGAGAACATACTCGCAAGCTGTAAGGGTGTCACAAGAATTTCGCCCTGCCCATAGCCGCTGTCTGCAAGAAGTTTAGGTGTGATATCCGTGTTTTCGTTCACAAGCTGCGGTTTAGCGACATAAATATCAAACGGGATGCTTTCCTCCATGCCTAAGCTCTTCATATAGTTAAAAAACGGTTCCTCGCCGATAAGGAGCGCAGCGTTTGCAAAATAAATGTTATCCGAATTGATGATAGCATTGTGCATGTTCAAGGGTTCCGTGCGGTATCTCATATAAGCGCGCTTGATGCGCGGCCATATCCATGTTCCAAACTCCGTAGGTTCCCAGTAATCATCCTCGATATGGCCCTTGAACTGTTCATCCGGGTCCGCGCTAAGCGCGCCCGATTCAAGCGCAGCCGCGGCCGTAAATGCTTTAAACACCGAGCCGGGCGGGTAAAGTCCCTGCGTGGTGCGGTTGATGAGAGGTTTCGCGGCATAATTGATAAGCGCGTCATAATCCTTTTGGCTGATACCGCGTACAAACAGGTTTAAGTCGTACGTGGGATACGATGCGATTGCTTGTATCTCACCCGTGAGTGGGTTCATAACGATCACAGCACCCGCGGTGGTCTCACCGTAGAGCACGAGCTCCATGAGCTCCTCCACGCGCTTTTGCAGTTCAATATTGACGGTGAGCTCTATATCCATGCCGTTTTCCGCATTTTCTTTATAGAGGGTGCGCTTTTTTTCGCCCGCAGCGGAAAAGATGAATATCTCCTTACCGTTTTTTCCGTGCAGTTCCGTTTCATACTGCCTTTCAAGCCCTAGCTTACCCACGACGGAATCGCTGTTGTAGGTGGAATCGTCACCGATTCTATCGTTAAGCTCAGCTATGAGAGCCTCAAGTTCCTCTGTACTTTCGGCACTGATTGGGGCAACGTAGCCTAACACATGTGCAAGAAGGCTTTTAAAGGGATATTCGCGCTGCACCTTGAAGTTGCCGTCGTCGATACCTATGCCCTTCACGCTTAGAAGCTGCTCGTGAACCGATTGCAAAAGCTCGTCGGAATAGTAGGTTTTAAGTACCGCTACATCATTATAAGCCTTCTTAAGCGCAGCGCTGACCTCCTCTACAGTAAGCCCGAGAAGCGGCGATACCTGTGCGCAAAAGATAGCCTCATCATCGATGATAGAGGGAACGGCATACACGGATGTTGCGCCAATTGTAGCGGCAAGGGCACGGCCGTCGGATAGTATTTCACCGCGTTTTGCAGCAATCGTCGCCACGCGGACGGTATCACCCCAGGTCATATCGGGAAATATGTTTGCGGGCGTCCATTCGACGCGCCAACTACCGCCCTGCATCACGGCGGTGAGCTTAAAGTCGTTTTTCAAATCGCCCGCGAGTACCGAGCGATACACCGCGGTGTAGGAAATCGCGGCAAGAACCGAGCCTTCTTCAGTGACTTCAATCGTATCAAAGGAAATGCTTACGATGTCGAGCGCTTCAAATATGTTGGTATATTTATCTACAAACTCCTGCTCGGTTACGCGATTTATCTTGCTTTCTTCTGTATCGTTACGCGATTGGGCGCTTAACATGGCGTAGGCAGAAGCATATTCCCCATTTTTTAAATACTGTAAAAACCGCCCGCATGCCGCGGAGCCGGACTCCGCAGTTTCACAGCCGGTCATTGAGATGAGAAATGCAAGGATGAGGAAAACCGCGACAACGCGTTTCATGCGCGCTCCTTTTATAGATATTTTAACGTTCATGTGTATTATATACTTGTTTAAAACAAGCTGTAAACCGCAACCGCGTAACGTTTTCAGTATATATAGTTTTATTAGTAGGATCATAGAAACTCGGCCATACATCGTTCATTTGACACACCTCAGCCACACTGATAAAATATTGGGTGTTTCAAGGAGGCGCTATGTTCGAGCAAAAAAAACCGAGAAAGCATGCGGCCATGGAGGCTGTTCGCCCGAAAAGAGGAGCAGCGGTCTTTTTCGAGTATATTTTTGCTTCATTTAAAAAGCACGCGGACACAGCCTCTCAAAAAGCGCATCGCGCGCTCGAGCGCGTCAGTAAACTGCCGTTCCCTAAAATTCCGGGCGGCAAAAAACCTATACTTATCGCGTTTGACATATTTATGGGCCTTGCCACGACCGCTGCTATCGTATATTTTTTATTTGCCCTGAGCACTGATACTAAAATGCGGCAAGTGACTTTAAACGCAGATGGCGCGACCGCTCATTTTATGGCACGCGAATCCTCTGTTTCTGATTTTTTATCTCGAAGCGGCATTATGCTTTCATCCTATGATGAGCTCAACCAGGACCAATCCGCACTTATTAAAGACGGTATGGAAGTAAATGTCATACGCGCATTTCCTGTTGCGGTAGAATCCCATAGCTATGTTACGATTCTTAACATGACAGACGGTACCGTTGGCGATGCTCTCGATATTGCGGGCGTAAAAGCCGGTGTGGAGGACGAGTTGTCCAACCGACCCTTTGAGGATATTGAGCCCGGCATGAAGATACAACACATCGATGTGGAAATATCCTATCCGTACAATGAGAAGGATAATCTTGTGCCCCTCTATTATCGTGAGATCACCATCAAGGACGATACCATATACAATTACAAAGACCCCGTGGTGGTGCAAGAAGGCCGGGACGGCGTAAAGGAAGTCACGAGAAGGGTTATTACCAAAAACGGGGTTGTGGTCTCGCGTACAATCGTTGGCCAAAGAGTAATCGAGCCTGCCGTCGATGAGGTCGTCCGCGTGGGCACCAAGATCCATTACCAGACCAAATACGAAGGAGAATGGCGCACCTTCAACCGCCACAATATCGTACGGCCAAGCGACGGTGTAGATGGCTGGAAGGCGATCACCGTACATGCCATCACGGGCTATTGCACCGGAACTCGTACCGCCACAGGCACCAGGCCAAAGCTTGGTACCATTGCAGTGAATCCCAAACTCATACCCTATTACACAAAAATCTACATACCGGGCTATGGCTACGGAACCGCTCTTGACACGGGGGCATTCCGCAACTACAGCGGTGAGAAATCCAACGCCATTGATTTGTGGTTTAATACGAGGGCAGAAGCTGTGCGTTGGGGACGCAAGTACAACCGAACCATCTACATTAAAGTAAACTGATGAGTACAGCGAAAACAAAAGAGCTTTTACATCAATTCGGCCTGACGCCAAATAAGGCGCTCGGGCAGAATTTTTTGTGCGACAAAAGCGCAATTTCCTGCATCCTCGATGCTGCTGACATAGATGAGAAATGCGTCCTCGAGATTGGCCCGGGCTTGGGTGCACTAACCGTTCCTTTAATAGGTCGCGCAAAAAAGCTTGCTGCCGTAGAAATAGACTTTGCCTTATACAACGTGCTTCAAACAAGGCTTACGGATGCAAATAATGTTCTTCTCATCCACCGCGATTTTTTAAAGTTTGACGTAAATGAGCTTTATACGAACTTTTTTGAGAGCGGAAGTTTTTGCGTCGTCGCCAATCTGCCCTATTATGTTACATCACCCATCTGCATGGCGCTTCTAAGCGGCGATTATCCTATTGAGAGCATGACGCTCATGCTCCAAAAAGAAGCCGCTGAGCGCTTTTTTACCCCGCCCGAAACGAAAATATACGGGCCAATGACGGTTCTCGCGCAATTCGGCTATACGATTAAGAAGGTACTTTCCCTGTCCCCTGCGGCATATTACCCCGCACCGGAGGTGGACTCTGTCGTGATACGTCTTGTTAAAAAAACAGATACGCCTTTTATAAAAACACTCCCGACGCTTTTAACTGTCGCGTTTTCCATGCGCAGAAAGACGATATTCAATAACCTAAAACCGTTGTTTCAAACCCGCGAAGCGCTGTCGGATACACTTGATGCATGCGGTATAAATCCTAACGCGCGCGCGGAGTCTTTGCCGCCGGATATATTTGCAAAGCTGGCAATGAAGATTGAGAAAATTGAAAAATAGATAAGAGGCGGGATGAAATCATCCCGCCTTACTATATTTAGGTCAAGGTATCGTTCCCACCTAAGGGATTATCAAGGGGTAACAACTCCTTGATTTTTTTCCGGCTTTGACGACATGTGCGTCAAAACGGATGAAATCCGAAGGATTTCGTTCCTTTCGCGGTTTTGCGACCGCGTCGCAGACGCAGCAAAACCGTGGAAGTCCTTACTCGCGCAAATGACCTCAGTCATTTGCGCGATACCGCTAACGCCGCGCAGCAAACGCGTAAAGCATCTCCGCAAAATTGTCGCTGCCGTCCCATTTGCGAATTACGATTTTGCCTATAACACTGCTCGCATCGATGATGTAATGGCTGCCGTCCACGTATCCGTAATAGATGCCGACGTGGTGAATCTCCCCGTAGCGCCTGCAGACATCACCGCAAGAACAAAATTCGTTCGGCAGCTTTTTAAAGAAGATCAAATCCCCCGGTCTTAACTTCGATCGATCAACCGTGCGCGACCTAAGCGCGTAAGCCTGGTCGTCCGATATGCGCGGAATGGAATATCCACCCGCTCTATAGGCGATTTTTGTAAGCTTGCTGCAATCCACATACATATAACCGACGCCTGCATATTCGAGCGCCTTTTTTATGATGCGTGACGCACGGTCTTTTCCCAGCGCGCTGTAATATGCCCTTAAGCTTTGCTCCTCATCGCTTCCGAGCTGCGAATACAAATCATAGACATTGCTGTAAAATACAGGGTCCTTTGCCTCGCCGTTTTCCAATATTTTGGCATTTGAGGTTACCTTCACCTTGCATATACCAATGACACCAGAACCATCCGCCGCTACGGCACTGATCTTTGCCTCACCCTTTTTATAACCTATCACAAGACCGTTTTCATCCACACGCGCGATGGATGCATCGCTCGACTGCCATGTGATTGCCTTCTTGGTCGCGTCCTCGGGCATTACTGTGGCCTTCAATAAAAATGTCTCGCCGCCGTTTAAGGAAAGCTTTGAGGCGTTGAGGGATATCTTTTTGATTTTCACATAAGAGACATTGACCGTACAGCTGCTGCTCACACCGCCTAAATCGGCGGCAGTGGCAGTCATGACTGCAGTACCGTAGCCAACGCTCGTTACAAGCCCGTTATTGTCTACCGGGGCGACAGATTCATCGGAACTCGACCATAGAAGCGATGTATCAAATGCGTTTTGCGGCGAAACCAATGCCGATAGTTGAAGCTTTTTTCCTAAAGCCCCGTCCGCATCGGCAGCGATGGTTTCGCTTGCATTTTTAAAGTCAATGCTTTTTAGGCTAAGCTTTTCGACCCGTACGGTGCAGCTTGCGGATTTTGAGCTGCCGTCGTTTGCGCTCGCGGTGATAATTGCCTCTCCGTAATTAACGCTCGTCACAAGCCCCGTTTGGTCCACTGTGGCGACAGACTCATTCGAGCTTGACCATGTAAGGCTTCTGTCAAACGCGTCTTGGGGCGCAACCTCCGCAGTAAGCTTAGTGGTCTTACCAAGCGCTTCTGCAGCACCTATGGATATTGTATAGCTTCCGCTCCCAAGGCTTATGCGTGTCACAGCCGTCTTCTTGACGGTAACAACGCATTTTTGAGATTTTTGGCTTCCGTCATTTGTCGAAACGGTTATGACCGCTTGACCAAAGCCCACGCAGGTCACAAGTCCGGTTTGGTCCACTGTGGCAACCGATTCGTTTGAACTGACAAAGCTAAGCTGCGGTGCGGTAGCATTTGAAGGTTTCACTTTAGCAGTAAGCGAAAATACGGGCATAACTTTGCCCTGTTTGAGTGTAAAGGCCGCTTTTGTACGGTTTAATTCGAGGCTTTTTACAAGGATTGTCTGTACTTCACCCTCTGCTTTCGCGGTAAAAAAACATCCGAAAAGAAGTGTTGCCGTTAGAAGAGTTAAAAATATGCGTTTCATGCTTTCCCCATTTTTCCCAAGTAATCAACATAAATGATAGCATACATGCAACCGCACGCACAATTCCTTATTTCATATACGCAAGATTTTCATAAACTATAACCCGTATTTTTTATCATTCTATGGGTTTCTTTTGTGCTTATTTGCGTTCATACCATTTCCAAGAAAGGGAACTCATATTTTTTTAAATTAACCCCACTCCTCCTGCCCCGGAGG
>JAEWZS010000160.1 GCA_023458355.1 Bacillota bacterium | reverse complement strand
AATCACGGAAGGTCTTTTTAAGCCTTCTGCGCAGCGCTTCCGCGGTACTTTCATCATATTCGGAGTCTTCAAGCTCCTCTACACGTGCAGTAAAATAAGGCTCCGATGAAAGAAGCTCATTTAGCTTTGCACGGCTAACACCCTCCACGAGCACGCGAACAGAATCCCCTGGGAGACAAAGCACCTGGCGAATTTTGCATAGGGTTCCGATTTTATATATATCATCGACACCCACGTCGTTTTTACGTGCGTCGAGTTGGGAGCTCAAAAAGATCATGCCGTCCTGCAACTGGATCGCCGCTTGCAATGCGTTGACGCTCTTTTCGCGTCCTGCGTCAAAATGCAGCAGCTCACCCGGCAGTACAACAAGGCCTCTGAGCGGAACAACCGGTACTGTGTAATTCATATTCATCCCCATTTCCGTAGGTTCTATTTTGATTATACTTGTACCAAAGGAAGTTGACAACAATATGTACCTGCCATGAAAGGTATTAAAAGTCAGTCACTTCACTTTCGAAAATGTACCATAACGCTGCTTTTCACCCCCTGAGTCACCTGTAGGGGCGGATAGTATCCGCCCATGCTGCAGCCGGTTCTTGCGCTTTCTCGGCGGGCGACTGATAGTCGCTTATATGAAAGTAACGTGTTGTTAGATGTAGGGCAAGGGCTCTGCCCTTGCCGATTTTAACGAACACGCAAACATAAGCACGCGGGCTGCCCACAGCGCAGCCCCTACGGGTACATCGTTTCCATGTAGGGTGGCATGACCTCATGCCGCCACGAAACCGCACCCTTACAAATATATGGAGCTTGCTACTGCCGGATGCTGCTGTAACGGAGAAGCTTGCGGCATGCCGTTTGGTTTGGTATGCTGTGAAAGGAAAAAAGTATCAAAATTATATATTTATGAAAACCGCTTTACTTTGACGTCGTGTCGTCCATTACCATACTCTCAGAAAGGAGGTAAGCGAATGTTATTTATGACAATTAGCGAGGTTACCAAGGCCTTCAATGTTTCAACAAGAATGCTTAGATACTACGATACAATCGGGCTATTACCCAGTATTCGCAAGGATGATTATGCATATCGCGTGTATGATGAGCCTGCCGTAAGACGGCTGCAGCAGATTATAACCCTTAGAAAACTCCGTATCCCGCTTAAAAAGATCGCGCTGATTTACCAAGATAGCGAGCAGATGAAAGCTGTTGAAGTGTTTCAGGAGAGCATAAGCGAGCTTGACCATGAAATAACTGCATTGGAGACAATACGAGACATTTTGCGTATGTTTGTTGTGCGGTTAGATTCCTCGGCACATTCGCATAGCAAGCTTGATTTACTTGATGATGCCGAAATCATGCGTGTTGTTCAAACGCTTAGCCTTTCTAAGATTCATCTTAAGGAGGAATGCTCTATGGACGACTTGAACAAAGCCAATGATACTTTATCCACTTTGAAGAATGTGCGTATTCTTCATCTACCCCCTTGCACCGTTGCAGCAAGCCAATATTTCGGCGAAAATCCCGAAGAGAATGCGGAGAAACCTCTATGCGAGTTTGTCAAAAGCATTGAGCTTCACAAAACGAAACCCGATTTGAGAATGTTGGGGTTTAACAACCCGTGCCCTGTGGGCAACGAAACATACGGATACGAGTTCTGGGTAACAATTCCCGATGACTTGGATGTGCCGGCTCCGTTGAAAAAGAAATGCTTTACAGGAGGCTTGTATGCGGCGCATTGCATTAAAATGGGAGATTTTCATGAGTGGCCGCTGCTTTCACAATGGGTTGAAAACAACAACGAATATGTATATGATGCGCGAGAACCGCTTTCCATGCACGGGTGTTTGGAAGAACATCTTAACGCATATTCCTATTTTACCGGAGATGAGGCAGCAGCGAAATTCGTTCAGCTTGACTTACTGATACCGATAAAGGCAAAATAGCAGGAGTAGGGGCGGCATGAAATCATGCCCCCCTACTGTTATACCGCAATTTTGTAGTTTTATAGGTGGAATTATTTCATCTCGCCATAGATAACTTCCAATTTGTCGTCAAGCGAAAATGTATAAAACTTGGGTGTTTGGAGGGCAAAACCATCCGGAGGCTCTATTCCGGCTTTGACGACATGCGCGTCAAAACGGATTGAAATCCGAAGGATTTCTTTCCTTTCTGGAAGTACCGGCCGTGAGGCACGAACAGGTAATTCCTGAAAATCCCGCCCGCGGGCGACCTCTCGCGCATATGACGGAACGGCATATGCGCGAGAGCGAAGCGTCTACACGCTTACAATAAGCGGCAGCACATTGTCCGTTTCCTCTGTTTCACGCGGAATGGAAAACGCTACGCGCATGACCTCGGCTATGTCAGAAACCGGCATTACTTCCAAACCTAGTTTCATCAAACGCTCATCATAGTTGGCTGCCGGTACGAGCACCTTTTTTGCACCCGCCAAAGCTGCCGCCTCGAGTTTTTCCCTTACACCGCCGACAGGCCTGACCTCACCTTGCACGGTAATCTCCCCCGTAAGCGCCAGCCCCTGTAGAACCGGCTTCCCGGTAATTGCGCTCATAAGCGCAACCGCAAGCGCGATACCTGCGGAAGGGCCATCCATAGGCATGCCGCCCGGTATGTTAAAGCGGATGTTATAATCGCGGCAGTTCACCATAAAACGTTTTTGAAACACGCTTAAAACGTTTTGCGCGGAAGCAAGCGCGGTGCTTTTTCTTTTAAGCCTGCGCTTGTTAAGTTCAATTTCCTCCGTTTCCACAACGCCGCCCAAATCGAGCATGCCCTTCCCTTTTCCTGCGGGTTCGGCTGTACATTCAATCTCGATGATTGCCCCCTGCCCCGCACCGCCTACTCCTAAACCTACGCTGACACCCGATCGTGTGCCCTCAGGCATTTTTTGGCTCATCCGCCGCACACAGCGGCTCACCTCAGCCACCCATTCAATATCCTTTTCGATAATCTCACGCCTGCCATCGTCATAAGCAGCACCGCTCCCAAGCTGCACCATGTTCACCGCGTCGCGGCCCGAAGCGCAGTACTGCGCGCAAAGCGTTACAGCAGCCTCACCCATCGCAAAGCCTATACGCGCCGCGGCGCCGCGCACGATCTTTTCAAGCTCCCTTTGCCCGAGGGGCTTGAAATAAAGCTCCACGCAGCGGGAACGAAGCGCAGGCGGCAGTTCCTCGGGCGAGCGCGTGGTTGCACCGATCAATCGAAAATCGGCAGGCATCCCGTTTTGAAAAATATCGTGGATATAGGCCGGTATCGCTGTATTATCGCGCGAATAATAAGCGCTGTCAAAAAACACACGTCGGTCTTCAAGCACCTTCAAAAGCTTATTCATTTGAAGCGGGTGAAGCTCGCCGATTTCATCTAAAAATAGCACGCCGCAATGCGCACGGCTCACTGCACCGGGCTTTGGCTGCGGCACACCCTGCGCCCCGAGCGCACCTGCGCCCTGATAGATGGGGTCATGCACGGAGCCTAAAAGGGGATCGGCAATCGCTCGCTCGTCAAAGCGTACGCATGTCGCGTCCACCTCCACAAAGCGAGATTGCGCGTCAAACGGGGAATCGCTCCGCTTCTTCGCCTCCTCTAAAACGAGGCGTGCCGCACAGGTTTTACCGCAGCCGGGAGGGCCGTAAATAATAACGTGCTGCGGGTTTGGGCCGCACATGGCGGCTTTGAGCGCACGCACACCATCCTCCTGCCCTATGATATCCCTAAGGTTCTCCGGTCTCGCCTTTTCGGACAAAGGCATGTTGAGCGAACGTGCGCGCATTAAAAAAAGCTCACGAAGCTCCTTGCCTCCCTCTTCACGCGAAGCTCGGCGCGTAACAACACCTTGCTGCTGGTTTTTGCGCCTGTTGAAAAACCAAAACACCGCTAACAAAATCAAGACCTGTAAAATGGCCCAAAGAAAAAGCTCCATAACGTTCCTCCCGCAGTTTAGTATGGTTGGGAGCAAATCGTTATAGAGCAAGGGAAGGTCTGGTAAAATCGCTTAGCTTACGAAACTTCGGCTGCAGGCGGCAGTTTTTTTTGCGGCTCGCTCTTGCCGAAAATCGGCTTACCGGTTTTTTCGATGACGTCCTTGGTTATGGTGCAGGACTTAATCTCCGGGCGGGACGGGATGTCGTACATGATGTCGAGCATCACATCTTCAAGGATTGCACGAAGTCCGCGTGCGCCTGTTTTGCGCTCAATGGCCTTTTTAGCCACGGCGATGAGCGCTTCGCGATCGAAGCTCAGTTCAACACCGTCCATTTCAAGGAGGCGCTTATACTGGCGCGACAGTGCGTTTTTCGGCTCCGTAAGAATATCCATGAGCGCTTTTTCATCGAGCTGGTGCAGCGTGACGATGATGGGCACGCGGCCTACAAACTCAGGGATTAAGCCGTATTTTAAGAGGTCCTCGGGGAGTATTTGCTTGAGGACTGCGCCTATATCCTTTTCTACGTTGGACTGTACATCCGCACCGAAGCCCATGAGCTTTTTGCCCGTGCGCTTACCGATGATGTCCTCGATACCCGCAAACGCGCCGCCGCAGATGAACAATATGTTGGTGGTGTCAATCTGAATAAATTCCTGATGCGGATGCTTGCGCCCACCCTGCGGGGGAACGCTTGCCACGGTGCCCTCGAGTATTTTCAAAAGCGCCTGCTGTACGCCCTCACCGCTCACATCGCGCGTGATGGAGGGGTTTTCGCTCTTTCGGGCGATTTTATCAATTTCGTCGATGTAGACGATGCCCTTTTCAGCACGCTCGACATCGTAGTCGGAGGCTTGAATGAGCTTTAAGAGTATGTTTTCTACATCCTCGCCTACGTAGCCGGCCTCCGTAAGGGAGGTGGCGTCCGCTACGGCGAAGGGGACGTTTAGAATCTTCGCAAGCGTTTGTGCGAGCATCGTTTTGCCGCAGCCGGTAGGCCCGAGCATCACAATGTTGCTCTTTTGGAGCTCCACATCGTCGCGCTTGGAATCGGAATTGATGCGTTTATAATGGTTGTATACAGCTACCGCGAGCGCTTTTTTCGCATCGTTTTGGCCTATGACGTATTGATCCATGGTAGCCACGATCTCGGCGGGTTTTGGAATCTCCGTCATGTCCATTTTAACACTGCCGAAGTCCTCCTCCAGGATTTC
>JAEWZS010000159.1 GCA_023458355.1 Bacillota bacterium | reverse complement strand
GCATCGTTGGAGATGATCATGCCAACGATGGAGAGCATGCCGACTGCTGCCATGGCAATGCCGTACATGGCATAACCTTCGCCGATGGGTTCGCACAGCTTAAATGCGATAAGCGCGGATGCCGCGATACCGATCATGGCGGGTAGCGTGGAAACCAAGCCGTAAGACAAACCGGAGAGGATGGTAAACGCAGGTCCGGACTTGGAGGCCTTCGCCACCATGTGAACGGGTTTGCGGGAATCGTCTGTAAAGTAGTCGGTCGTGATGCCGATGATAACGCCAATCACAAGACCTGCAACGCTTGCACCCCAAATACGCCATTCGCCGTTTTCAGGCAGGTCGAACTTGAGGAGGAGTGTCGCAAGCGCCGTCAAGACGGCGAAAATGGCGGTCGTTACATAGGTGGAGGAGTTAAGAGCGCGGGTGGGGTTGCCGTGTTTGCCGATGCGGGCCGTGGCAACGCCGATGATGGAAGCAAGAAGACCGAGCGCAGCGTAGACGAATACGATCGTCTCGCTCACCTTGGCCTGCGCAAGGGTGGTCGCCATCACGAGTGCCGCGGTAAAGGAAGCTACGTTGGAGTCAAACAGGTCAGCGCCCATACCGGCCACGTCGCCTACGTTGTCGCCAACGTTATCGGCGATAACAGCGGGGTTGCGCGGGTCGTCTTCGGGGATGCCCAGCTCAACTTTACCGACGAGGTCTGCGCTGACGTCGGCAGTCTTTGTGAAGATACCGCCGCCGGCCTTAGCAAAAAGAGCCAGGGAGCTTGCGCCGAAGCTGAAGCCCAAAAGAACCGAGGCATTTCCGCTGAGCCAGAAAACGAGCGCTACGCCGAGAAGGCTCGAGCCGACCACGGCCATACCCATGACCGCACCGCCGCGGAAACCCACCATGAACGCGGGCTTAATGCCCTTCTTGGCGGCTTCGGCAGCCTTCATGTTGGCGATGGTCGCAACCTTGATGCCGATCTTGCCGGCTGCGCCGGAAAGGAAGGCACCGAAGAGGTAGGCGATGGCCATTGCGAGGTTTTCCGTGGCAAGCTCTTGGAAGCTTGTCCTCTGCCAGATCGGGGAAGGCAGGAATACGAGAATGAGGATGGCTGCTACGGCACAGAAGTTGCGAAGCACCCTGTATTCCTTCTTCATGAACGCCCGAGCACCCTGTTGAATCAGTTTGCCGACATAGGCGATTCGCTCGTTGGTTGTCGGGTATTTCTTTACGTTAGCGTAAAGATAAGCGGCAAACGCAAACGAGAGCAACGCGATGATGATTGCGAAAATGTAATAGACTGAGTTTGGATCTTGAAACATTTCGGTTCACTCCCATCAGAAACAAATTACTTCTAGTGTAAAGCAAATGCCCTAAAAATACAATATGGCGGAAATGAGAACAAGCTGAAAGTGTTTAATCACAAATTACTTTGTTACCTACGTGTCAAACCAAGAAAAGCGTATGCGGCGCGATTCGGCATATTTTTTAGCAATACAATATGTAAAAAACAAACATATTTGCTTCAGTAATATATTTTAAACATAAGTTAAACTTATGTAATGAACAAATTAAATTGATAAATACAATGGTAGGGGATTTATTCGATGCAGAACGGGTAAACATACCGGTTGTTATCTGTAGAATTGTGGGGATTTACGGCTAACAACCCCCCTGTATTATGGAAAACGTTGAAGCAACGGGCCTTAAAATAAAGCAAAATCTGGTAGTGCGGGCATAAAAAATACGGGCTGCCTTTTGGCGGCCCGTATGGATACTGCAATTATGCACGATCCCTTTGGTCCTTTTTCTCTTTCTCCTTATCATCGTCCGATGCTTCTAATAGCGCAAGCGCAGGCTTTACCACGGATACAATTGCCCACTCTATGCGTCTGTCCTGTACCTGTTCTACCTGTATGTTAAGGTTATCCGCTGTGAGCGTAGGGCAGGTGCCATCGTCGGGGATGTAGGAGAGCATATCGATGATAAGCCCGTTGAGCGTGTCAAACTCATCGTTCTCGGGGAGTATTACACCAAGCTCGTCGGCAATATCCGAAAGCGTGGCGCTTCCTGCGATGCGGTAACGGTCGTCACCGAGCGGTGTAATTTCACGCTCGTCCTGTTTGTCGGATTCGTCGTAAATACTGCCTACAATCTCCTCCAAGAGATCTTCCATCGTAATAATGCCGCTCGTGCCGCCATGCTCGTCCACAACTACGGCCATGTGCGTTTTGTTGCTTTGCATGTTGCGGAACAGCACATCCGCACGTACGCTTTCGGGCACAAAATACGGCACGCGCAGAAGGTCCGTAATGGGCTTTTTATTGGGTGAGTGGAGGTTTAATAAAAAGTCGCGCGTAATGAGGATGCCCAATACATCGTCGGTATCCTCGCCGCACACAGGGAAGCGCGAAAAACCGCTTTCGCGGATGACCTCAAGAATTGTCTCCTCATTATCTTCCGCCCAGAGGAACTGGGCGTCCGTGCGGTGCACCATAACGTCCGCAGCGGTGGTGTTGTTAAACTCGAAGATGTTGGCGATCATCTCTTTCTCGCTCGCTTCAATGGCTCCCTTTTCCTCGCCCACATCCACCATGTAGAGAATCTCTTCTTCGGAGACCTCCTCGGGGTCGGAGTTGGGGTCGATGCCCAAAATGTGGAGCACACCGTTGGTGATTTTACTCAAGAGCCATATCACCGGCCGCATCACGAATGCAATGCCCTTGATGATGCTGCACGAAAAACGGGCAACGGGCTCGGGCTTTTGCATGGCAATGCGCTTGGGGATGAGCTCTCCAAACGCCAACGTGAAGAACGACAGAACGATGGTGATGAGCAATACCGAGATACTGTTTACCGTGGTGCGTGCAGTTTGCGCAAAATTAAAAGAGTTCATGGCAAACTCAGTAAGCCTGTCGGAAAAGTTTTCCGCAGCAAATGCAGCGCCAATGTATCCCGCCAAGGTTATCCCGATTTGTATGGTAGATAGAAACGAGTTTGGCTCCTGCGCGATTTTGAGTAGAGCGACGGCTGTTTTATCTCCGCTCTCCGCCTGCCGGCGAAGCCTGTTGTCATTTAAGGAAATGACCGCGATCTCAGTCGCGGCGAAGAAGGCATTGATGAAAATCAACAGGACCTGCAGCATAAGCTGTGAAAATATACTAGGCCCTGATGGGTCCGGTGACAAAAGAATTCCCCCTTAAAAGCTTATAATGCAGACATTATAGCATATGCGGGTAAATTTATACAAGATAATCCTTCACATAGCAGAGAAAAGGAACCAAAACCGTTAAAAAGTGCCTATAAGGCGTGTTCCCTATCTTCTTTTTTTGTGCAAAATCCCATGTGCAGTGCCTTATGCGGGCATGCACGTACGCAATCGCCGCAGCGTATGCATTCCATGGAGGAAGGGTTTTCGTATATGGGGATATCGAGCTTGCACACTTTTTGACAGACCTTACAGGAGGTGCATGTATCCTGTCTCACACGGATGCGGTGTATTGAAATTGGGTTTAAAAAGCCGTATAAAGCACCAAGCGGACATAGATAGCGGCAGAACGGACGGTAAACGGCGAGGGAAAGTAGTAATATTGCGGTAAGTAAAAATACCTTCCATGCAAACAGCCAACCCGCCGCACTCTTTAACCCATCGTTGAGCGCTACGAGCGGTATGCCGCCAAAAAGCGTTCCCGAGGGACATATCCATTTACAAAACCAAGGTGCACCCTGTCCGAACGGGTCCAGAACGAGTGCGGGCAAAAGTAAAACGAAAAGCAGGAGCAATACATATTTGAGCTTTCGAAGGAGCTTTTCTGCAGGCAGCTTACGAAGTTTCTTAAAAAAAGGTATCTTGTAGATTAGATCCTGTACAAAACCGAACGGGCATAAGAAGCCGCATACGAAGCGCCCTAATACTGAGCCCACGATAAGAAGAAAACCAAACACATAAAACGAAAAATTAAATTGTCTGGCCCCGATAACTGCCTGTATGGAGCCAAGCGGGCAGGAACCCCATGCGCCCGGGCAGGAATAACAGTTTAAGCCCGGTACGCATACGGATTTTAACTTGCCGTCGTAGATGACACCGTTCACAAAACCATACGCATAGCTATTGGTCAACAAAGTCCATACGGCCTGCGTCCATGTGCGCGCGGAGCCTAAATTTTTCATCTTAGCCAATGCCGATGCACTCCAGACAAATAGAAATGGCTTTCTTTAAGACAACGGCAACCTCGCCGCGGTAGATACCAAATAAAAGAAACGCAGTACCGAGCGCAAACGCAGCGGAAAACAGCAAGAATCGACTCTTGCTATTCATTATTGAACTACGCTTATTGGCGTTTTTCGGTCGCTTTGCGTTTTTCATACTCAGTCTTGTTCTTTAATTGTGTCGTCGATGAATGTTTTCCAATCTCCCTTAGAACGAGAACCGATTAGGGTATCGCTTACGATTTCGCCTTTGCTGTTTACGATAAAGGTTGTAGGAATAGCGCTGACATTTGTAAGCATGGCAGTGTAAACGGACTCCGATACCAGTATATGCAGATAGTCTGCACCGGTATAGTCGCGTATTTCTTTAGCAAGCTCTATTT
>JAEWZS010000158.1 GCA_023458355.1 Bacillota bacterium | reverse complement strand
TGCACCGTAGCACCTGTCGTCCTCTCGCCCGCCGCAAGCACGGCCTCGTGCACCTTCTTTCCGTAGAAGCCCTTGCCGCAGTACGCCGGGATAAGAGAAGGATGCACGTTGATAATTCGATCGTGGTAGTGCGCCACAAACCCAGCGCTTAAAATTTGCATAAAACCCGCGAGTATAATAAGGTTGATTCGGTTTTGAAGAAGCAAATGCAAAATTTCCGCTTCAAACGCTTCGCTTGAAGGGTATTGCGTGCGGTCCGCAACCGCAAAAGGGATGTTTGCCTCCTTGGCGCGCTCTATAGCGCCAACACCCGGTTTACTTGAAATCACAAGCGCAATCTCACCGCTTTTTAAAAGACCGCTTTTTTGCGCTTTTATAAGAGCAGCAAGGTTTGTACCGCCGCCTGATACCAGCACAGCAATGCGCGGCTTTAGCATATCCTTACACCTTCATCGCCCGCGATAAGCTCGCCGAGCGCGTATGCGTTAATCCCCTGCGATTGCAATAATGCGATTGCACGATCCGCCAGATCAGGGGCTACGGCTACGGTCAAGCCAACGCCCATGTTGAAGGTATGAAACATCATATCTTCCTCTAGGTCACCTTTGGATTTTAAAAGATCAAAAACGGGCAGTACACGAACCGCTTTGCGCTCAATGCGTGCCGTAAGCCCGCCTTTAAAACTGCGTGGGATATTTTCATAAAATCCGCCGCCCGTGATGTGTGCCGCAGCGCGCACCTCTATTGTCTCCAAAAGGGAAAGGAGCGGTTTCACATAGATGCGCGTAGGGGTTAACAGCTCCTCGCCGAGCGTTTTCTGAAGCTCGGAGGAGTAGGTTGTAAGCTCTTTTTGCTCCATGGGGATGAGCTTTCGAACAAGTGAAAATCCGTTGGAATGGATGCCCGAGGATGGTAGAGCGATAAGAACGTCGCCTTCTTTGGCGCGTTCCCCGCTTAAAAGCTTAGAACGCTCTATAATCCCAACGCAAAAACCCGCGAGGTCGTATTCACCACTCGGATAAAAGCCCGGCATTTCCGCCGTCTCGCCGCCGATGAGCGCACAGCCCGCTTCTGCGCAGCCCTCCGCAACACCTTTCACGATTTGTGCAGCAACATGGGGCACAAGATGCCCTGTGCCGATATAATCGAGGAAAAAAAGCGGCCTTGCAGCGTGACAAATGACGTCATTGACGCACATCGCCACACAATCCATACCCACGGTATCGTGTTTATCTAGCGCAAATGCAGCCTTCAACTTGGTGCCGACGCCGTCCGTGCCGGAAACAAGCACATTGTTGCCGAGCGCATACATGCCCCCGAACGAGCCCAACCCCGTTAATACGTTTTTATCAAATGTAGCCTCGGCGTATGTTTTCATACGCCGTACAGCCTCATATCCCGATTCTACGTCTACGCCCGCGTCCTTGTAGGTATATGGCATATTTTACTCCTAACTATCCAATAGGTTCTTTTTGCCGCAATGTAAAAGCTCCGAAACATCCTCCGGATAAACACCGTTAAAGCAGCCTGCACAGAAGTTGCATGCCGCTCCTTCTACGGTTTTTAATAGATCCGAAAAGCTCAAGTAGCTAAGCGAATCTGCACCTATGAAGCGGCGTATTTCCTCCACGGAGTGGTGTGCACCGATAAGCTGCTCGTGCGACGATGTATCGATACCGAAAAAGCATGGGTGTGTGACGGGAGGCGAGCTCACGCGGATGTGAACCTCCATGGCGCCTGCGGTCTTGAGCATTTCCACGATGTGCTTGGAGGTTGTGCCGCGCACGATGGAGTCATCCACCAAAAGCACGCGCTTGCCGCGCACGTTTCGCTTTAGCGCGCTAAGTTTAAGCGATACATCCATCTCACGCCTATCTTTTGAAGGCTCAATAAACGTACGCCCTACATAGCGGTTCTTCGCAAGAGCGTTGGTGTACGGCAGCCCTGCCTGCCGCGCATAACCCATAGCGGCAGGCACGGCGGAATCCGGCACGGCTGCAACCACATCCACGTCCGCGGGGGATGAAAGCGCAAGAAGCTCCCCTGCCCGCTCGCGCGCCTTGTGTACGGGAATTCCATCGATATCGGAATCCGGCCGTGCAAAATAAACATATTCAAAAATACAAAGCGCCGAATCCGAGGCATGTACCGCCTGGTGAGACTTAAGCCCGGAATTATTGATCATCACAATCTCACCGGGGCGGATATCTCGGATAAACTCGGCACCTATGGTATCAAACGCACAGGACTCGGAAGCAAGCACATATGCGCCATCGAGTTTCCCTAATGCGAGAGGACGAATTCCCTTAGGATCGCGCACACCGATGAGCATGTCCTTTGTGAGGATAACAAGCGCATAGCTGCCCTTGAGCTGTTCTGTCGCATTTACAA
Organism: Bacillota bacterium; assembly: GCA_023458355.1. Classification (GTDB taxonomy): domain Bacteria; phylum Bacillota; class Clostridia; order Christensenellales; family CAG-138; genus UBA7707. Next base: position 974 of record JAEWZS010000158.1, on the reverse strand, counting down.
TGCCTTTGAGGATGTCGCTTTGGCTGTTTTTGGCGATGAGCGATGCGATGATCTCCGAATCGATGGAGGTTTGAAAAATAGCGCCGCCGTTTTCAAGCTCCGTGCGAAGCTCACACGCATTTGTGATGTTTCCGTTATGCGCAAGTGCTATCGCGCCGGATTTAGAGCTGATCACAAGCGGCTGTGCGTTTAAAAGAAGGCTGTCACCCATCGTAGAGTAACGAACATGGCCGATGGCAGAGCTAGCGCCGCTGAGCTTATCAAGCCCATCACGAAATGCGCCCGGTACAAGCCCCATCGCCTTGTGGCAGTCGATTCGCCCGTCACGCACCACGGCGATACCGGCACTTTCCTGCCCGCGGTGCTGCAAAGCAAAAAGCCCGTAATAAGCTGCCTCAGCCGCTTCGAGCCCCTGTTCAGATGAAAAAATTCCGAATATACCGCACTCCTCACGCTTACAGTCGCCGTCCGGCTTTAACCTCATATAAGAATGCGGCAGATGGATTTTAAGCGGCATATTACTCCCCCATCAGTCTAAGGATGATTTCGCGGTAAGCCTCTTCGACCTCACCGAGGTCTTGGCGGAACCTGTCCTTATCGAGTTTTTTGCCGCTTACTTTGTCCCAAAAGCGGCAGGTATCGGGGGATATCTCGTCAGCCAGCACCACTGTACCGTTGTACCGTCCGAACTCAAGTTTAAAGTCGATAAGCTCGATACCGAGGTCCGATAGATATTTGCGCAATATATCGTTTACGCGGAAGGAATATTCCTTTACATTTTCCATTTCCGCATCGGTCGCAAGACCGAGTGCGCGGATGTAGTAAGAGTTGATAAACGGGTCGCCGAGTGCATCGTTTTTGTAGCTGTATTCTAAGATGGTGCAGTTAAACTTCGTTCCTTCGGGGACGCCCATGCGCTTTGAAAAACTGCCTGCGGCGCGGTTTCTGATGATGACCTCCACGGGGAGTATCTC
>JAEWZS010000157.1 GCA_023458355.1 Bacillota bacterium | reverse complement strand
TAAAAAACGTGGACGGCTCGCGCATCTGCACATGCATTTCCTTCTCGGCTTCATCTGCGGGTGCAAAAGAGGATAGATCCAGATGAAGGCTCAGGAGGCGCTTCTTGGGGATTTTGTGTTCCAGATCGCTCATACTTTTTGTGCCTCCTATTCAAAGGTAATTCTCGGGTCGACGGCCTTATAGATAAGGTCGCTTATGAGGGTAGCGATAACCATGAGCACCGAAAGGAAAAACGAGGTAGCCATAATCATCGGGTAATCGCGGTTGGTGATGCCTGTTACAAACTTGGAGCCTAAACCACCGATGGTAAACACCGTTTCCACAACAAGGCTGCCGGTGAGGATGTAGGCGATCATCGGCCCCATGTAGGTGATAACGGGGATAAGTGCATTTTTAAGCGCGTGCTTATAAACGACCTTGGTTTCGGTAAGGCCTTTAGAGCGTGCGGTACGTACATAGTCTTGTCCGAGCACGTCAAGCATGCTGGACTTTGTGAGCCTTGTGATGTAGCTCATGGGGTAAAGCGAAAGTGCAACGATAGGCAAAACGTAATTCTGATTTTCAGTAGAGAACACTGGGAACCAGCCGAGATTCAAACAGAAAACCAAAAGTAGAATCGTTGCTAAAACAAAGTTTGGCACCGAAACGAAGAACGTAGTAAAAAAGATGATGAGCCGGTCAAAAACGCTGTTTCGCGTAAGCGCAGCGATAGCGCCGAATATAAGCCCAAATACCAGTGCAACTACGGCGGCAGCTCCGCCAAGCTTCGCGGAAACGGAAAAGGATTCGCTGATTGTCTGCATGATGTCGCGGCCGGATTTGAGCGAAATGCCGAAATCGCCATGAAGCATGTCATTGATATATAAAACGAACTGCTCGCCTACAGGCTTATCAAGATGGAAGCGCGCTTCCAACGCCGCACGTACGGCGGGATCGGGTGCCTTTTCTTTTTCAAACGGCCCTCCGGGAATTGCGTTCATCGCAAAAAATGTGATGGTGATAATGATGAATACCGTCACAATGGCAAGTCCTATTCTTTTTAGAATGTACTTCCACATGAAGTTCGTTCTCCTTCCTACGGGCAAATCTGCGGTCCGAACTGATTATGTGTATACGAATACTATTTTGGAGTATACAATTTTAAGGTATCTGTATATTACAGCGTCTGAAAGCATATGTCAATCATCGATGTTTTGGACGAGCTTCCATATATTCGTGAAAGCGGCAATTGAAAAAGGCGTTTCTTCTTTGTATAATGGTCATTGCACAGCAAAAAAGCAACCATTATTGTGTAAAAATTTTTTTGGAGGAAAAGTTTTTTATGAAGAAGCTTTTATCTATGGTACTCGTGCTTGTGATGGTGGCCGTCATGGTAACAGGATGCGCCGGCGGCAGCACCGGTCCTAAGGATGATGGTAAGATAAGCGTTGCCGTCGTGGTGGCGGGAGGCCTAGGCGACCGTTCGTTCTACGATTCAGCAAAGGCGGGCCTGGACAGGCTTGTTGCCGATTACGATATCGAGGGAAAGGTTATTGAGTGCAAGCAAGACGCTTCCATGTACCAACAGCAGCTCATCAACGCCGCAGAAACCTGCGATTTTGTGGTTGCAGTCGGTTGGGAGTTTGCCGACGGCCTTATTGCCGTTGCACCGGAACTCCCCGATACCAAATTTATCTACGTGGATGAAGCCGTAGAGAATGTAAGTAACATCTACAATATTAAATACGCACAAAACGAAGGATCGTTCCTTGTGGGCTACATTGCAGCCAAGCTTTCCCAAACCGGCAAGGTCGGCGCGGTGGGCGGTGCGGACGGCGCTACAATCAACGACTTTATCGCAGGCTACAAGCAGGGGGCTCTTTACGCAAATCCCGCTTGCATCGTGGAAGTAAACTATGCAGAGGATTATGAAGATCCTGCCAAGGGCAAGGAGTGCGCGCTCACCCTCTTTGGGAAAGGGTGCGACATCGTGTTCCAGATCGCGGGTAAGACGGGCGAAGGCGTGTTTGAAGCAGCTGCCGAGCAGGGCAAGTATGCCATCGGCGTGGATTCCGACCAGAAATACATCAATCCCGACGTAATCGTTTGCTCCATGATTAAAAAAGTAGGCGATTCCATTTATGATACCGTGGCTGCTTTTATCAATGAAGATACATGGAAGGGCGGCACCACATGGGTAGCGGGTATGGAATCAGGCTTAATCGACGTCGGTTACGGCGAGGAAGGCTCCACGCAGCAGATATCCGCTGAGCTTAAGGCCGAGGTGGAAGCCCTTAAGCAGAAGATTATCAGCGGGGAGATAACGGTAGATACGACGCGCTAAGGCGCTTTCGCACGCAAGGCTGTAGGCCTTGGCCCAACGGGCTCCGCCATCGCCGGAAGTGCGCATGTCGTCAAAGCCGGAAGAAAATTAAGGGGCTGCGGCCCCTTAATAATTCCCGGAGTTCTCGAGGGCTTACAACCCCTGAACCCCTGTAGGGCGGGATGATTTCATCCCGCCACGTATTACGCTTAGACTTGTAGGGGCCTCGGGCTGGCAACGCCCTTCGTCAAAAAGGCCTGCGTGCCGTCGCAGGATGGCTGCCCGATAATCTCGAAAAATAACCAAGCTCGGAAAATCCGTTTATTGGAAAATCTTCCTTATTATATATTATATAATCGAGAATGCTTATCAAGCTTTTAACATAGCGTCGGAGGGATGAATTTTGAACAGTGTTTCCGACTACGCGGTGGAAATGAAACATATATCCGTGCAATTCTCGGGTGTGCTCGCCAACGACGATGTAACGCTTAATGTCAGGCGCGGTGAGGTATTGGCGCTTGTAGGTGAAAACGGCGCCGGCAAAAGTACGCTCATGAACGTTTTATACGGCATACTATCTCCAACCGATGGTGAGGTACTTATAAAAGGTGAGCGCGTGAAGCGCTTTACGCCCAAGGAAGCCATATCGCGCGGCGTGGGCATGGTGCACCAGCATTTCATGCTGGTGCCATCGTTTACAGTTTCACAAAACATTGTACTATCGAAAGAGCCGAAGAGAGCCAAACTTTTCTACGATAAAAAGAAAACCCTAAGTAGCGTGCAAGAACTCATGAAGGAATATGGCCTGTATGTGGCCCCCGAGGCGCGCGTAGAGGATTTGAGCGTAGGTCTGCAGCAGCGCGTGGAAATTTTAAAGACACTCTATAGGGGTGCGGATATTTTGATTCTTGACGAACCGACCGCTGTTTTGACCCCGCAGGAGACAGAGGAGTTGTTTACGGTAATACGCCGTGTGGTACATGAAAAGGCGATGACCGTAATTATCATCACCCATAAGCTTTACGAGGTTATGGCTGTGTCAGACCGTGTAGGCGTTATGCGGCAGGGAAAGCTCGTAGGTTTCACGGAAACAAAAAATGTTACGGAGCGAAGCCTCGCCTCTCTCATGGTGGGGCGTGAGGTACTCCAAACAGCGCTTGACAAAACGAGTCAGGCGGGCGAGACTGCGCTTGAGGTGAAGGATCTGTCCGTTTTGGACGACCGTGGGTTAAGTGCGGTCCGCGGTGTGAGCTTGTCTGTTCGAGAAGGCGAAATCGTGGGTATTGCGGCTGTGGAGGGCAACGGGCAAAGCGAGCTTATCGAGGCGATCACCGGTCTTAAAAAACCCGCTAGCGGGGAAATACTGCTTCGAGGTAAAGATGTCGCGGGCCTTGACCCCGGGTTGATACGCCGCATGGGGCTTTCGCATATCCCTGAGGACAGGCTTAAAACGGGTGTAGATAAAGAAGCGGACATCGCGGAAAACCTCCTTGTCGGCAAGCACAGAAAAAAAGAGTTTGCCGCTTTTCATGAGCATTTAAAGAGAGCGAGTATAACACGGTACGCGGAGGATGTGTATAAAAAATTCGATATACGCGCAGCGGGCATAAACACCGGTGTGGGCTCTCTTTCAGGCGGCAACATTCAAAAGCTCGTAGCTGCGCGGGAGTTTTCGTTTGAAACGCCTGTGAATATCATCTCGCAGCCCACGCGAGGCGTTGATATCGGTGCGATGGAATTTCTTCATGCGCTCATCGCTAAAAAACGCGATGAGGGTGCGGCGATATTACTTGTAAGCGCCGATCTTGACGAGGTGTTTCGCTTGAGCGACCGTATTTTGACACTCTTTGAGGGGAAAATAACGGGCGAATTTATAGCAGGGCATTTTGACAAGTCAGAAATCGGCTACCGTATGACGGCGGGCACAAGGGAGGATGCGCATGACGAAGAAGAGAATCGATAAGGGTTATCTCCTGTCGCTGTTTTTGAGCGTGTCCGCAGCGCTTCTTCTTGGGGCTGTCATCATTTTACTCACGGGGCACAATCCGCTTGAAGCCTATGCGGAGCTTGTACGCGGCAGCTTCGGCTCATCGCGCGCCATTGGCAATACCTTAGCAAAAACCGTGACGCTAGCTATCACGGCTCTTGCCACAGCGGTTGGCGCAAGGGCGGGTATCTTTAATGTTGGCGGCGAAGGGCAGCTTTTCTTGGGGGGCATGGCCGCTGCCATGACGGGGGTTTTAGTAAGCGGTATTCCGGCTGCACTGGCTATACCGCTCGCGTTTTTAATCGCCTGTGCAGCGGGCGGGCTGTACGCGCTCATTCCCGCGCTTTTAAAAGTAAAGCTAAAAGTCAACGAGGTTATTACCACCGTTATGCTTAACTCCGTGGCGATTTATTTTTGTACATACCTCGCTAACGGGCCTCTTAAGACCTCGGAAAAGGGTATTGCGGCAGGTACGCCCGCTATTGAGGCGTCTTTTCGTTTTTTTAAGCTCATACCGCTTTCAGACCTGACATCGGGTGTCTTTTATGCTGCCGGCATAGCGCTTATCGTATGGTATGTAATGAGCCGTACTGCGACGGGTTACGAAATGAAGCTGACAGGTCAAAATCGACGCTTTGCGTTTTTTTCGGGTCTTCCTGTAGACCGTATCACCATACTGGCCATGGTCGCCTCAGGCGCTATGTGCGGTGCGGTGGGGATGTTTGAGGTATACGGCATCCACGGCAGGTTTATGGAGAGTATTTCCAAGGATTTCTACTTTGATGGAATGTTGGTTGCGATGATCATGCGCTATGAGCCTGTCGGCATCCTACTTATGAGCGTATTTTTTGCTGCGCTTAAAATCGGCGGCAGCGCGATGGAACTGAACACCGGCATTTCAAGCGAGCTCATTCTCGTGATACAATCTATCATCATCTTCTTCATGGCGGCGGAGAGCGGCATTACGGCTTCCATTAAGGAAAAGCGCGCGCGCCGTATTTCAAAGCAGGAAAGGAAAACGGCATGAACGAGATATTCAATGTTGCGCTTTTGCAAAATACGCTTCGTACCTCCACACCCATTGTATTGGCGGCGCTCGGCGGACTTTTTACCGAGCACGCGGGTATTATGAACATCGGCATGGATGGCATGATACTCGTGGGTTCGTTTGCGGCGGTTGCAGCAAGCTATTTCTTTGCATCGGCGGCCATGGGCGTTCTGTTTGCTGTGCTTTGCGGTATACTCATAGGGCTCTTGTTTGGCTTATTTGTTATTAAATTTAAAAGCGACGAGTTCATCATCGGCGTAGCGCTCAATATCTTTGCGGGCGGACTTACGGTGTTTTTGCTCCGTACCATTTTCGGCGTGAAAGGCGCGTTTTCTGACCCCGGCATTCATCCGATCACGACTGTACATATTCCGTTTCTCGATAATATTCCCATTTTGGGCGAGCTACTCAACAACAATACTTTGTTTGTATACATTTCGTGGGTGCTGGTGCTTTTCACATGGCTGTTCCTTTACAAAACGCCGTGGGGCTATTGGCTCCGTGCAGCAGGCGAGCACCCGGCATCACTTAGAAGCGCGGGTGTAAGCCCCGAGAAAATGAAATACCTTGCGAGCCTTCTTTGCGGTGTGTTTTGCGGCTTCGCTGGCGCGCATCTTTCGCTTGGGTATCTCACCATGTTCACCGAGGGTATGAGTGCTAATCGCGGCTTTATCGCGTTTGCGTGCGTCATTTTCGGCATGGCAAACCCCCCGCGCGTGTTTTTAGCGGCGCTTTTGTTCGGGTTTCTGGATGCGCTTGGGCTTCGTCTGCAGTCTGTTGGGCTGCCGAGCGGCCTTACGGCCATAACGCCATATCTTGTTACGGTGATCATGATGGTTTACGTGGTGCAAAGCGAAAAGCGTAAGCGGTTAAAACGGCTCAGATTGCATAAAACGTAAGATAGGGGTTCTAATCCCTTACCTTAAGGGAGATAGCCATATGGAGCGCAGCAGAACCATCGGCGTAGCGGTAAAGGGACTTATTTTGCACCAAGGAAAAGCGCTTATCATAAAGCGTTCAGCTTACGACCCGTTTGGTGCGGGACAATACGAGTGCCCCGGCGGAAGGCTCGAATTCGGCGAGGAATTGGAGATTGCGCTTAATAGAGAGATTATGGAGGAAACGGGGCTTACCGTAACTGTGGGGCAGCTTTTGTATGCAACAAGCTTTATGAAAAACGCTAATAGGCAGGTGGTGGTGCTGACATGGCTTTGCAAATCGCAAAGCGATCAGGTAACGCTGTCAAGTGAGCACACGGAGTATGTTTGGGCAGGAAAAGATGAAATGAAAACTCTCTTAACCACATCTGTTGAACGTGACTTTGAGCGCTTCGGGATATACGAACTGAAAGAACTCGAATAATAAAAGGGCGGGATGAAAATCATCCCGCACTACATTAAATATTTGCGAAAATCATTAGCCGATCGTCGTACCGGCCTTGCCTTCAAGAGCTTCAACAGCCTTATCAAGCGAGGTGATGATCGCCGTGCGGCCCGCTTTGCTCTTTACGAACATAAGCGCAGCTTCGATCTTGGGGAGCATGGAGCCGGGTGCGAAATGGCCCTCTTTGATGTATTGCTCGGCTTCGGCTACGGAAATCGTGGAAAGGTCTTTCTGGTTGGGCTTGTTGTAGTTGATGGAAACCTTTTCAACCGCCGTAAGTACCACGAGCGTGTCGGCGTTGAGGTCTTCGGCGAGCTTTTCGGAAGCGAGGTCCTTGTCAATAACCGCTGCGGTACCCTCAAGGTCACCTTTGGCGTTACGGATCACGGGGATGCCTCCGCCGCCGACTGTGACGGGAATGAATCCTGCCGAGAGAAGCGCTTTTACAGCGTTCAACTCAACGATCTCGATGGGCATGGGGGAAGCAACCACCCTGCGCCAGCCGCGACCGGCGTCTTCTTTCATAACGTAACCCTTTTCAGATGCGATGGATTTCGCTTCGTCTTCGGTATAGAACGGCCCGATGGGCTTACTGGGATTTTTGAACTTGGGATCGTTTTGGTCAACGACTACCTGTGTTACAACCGTGACGACCTCTTTTTTATTGTTGCGTGCGCGGAGCACCTTGGTAAGGCCCTGCTGCATGTGATAACCGATCATACCTTGGCTCATGGCACCGCATACGTCAAAAGGCATGGCGGGAGATATAGAATTCGCGTATTCGTTTTGCAGTACGATACGGCCGACCTGAGGCCCGTTTCCATGCGCGAGCACTACATCGTAGCCCTTATCTATAATGTCTGCAATATATGCAGAGGTCTTTTCCACTACTTCGAGCTGGGCCTCAGCCGTTGCCGGTTTTCCGGATTCCTGAAGCGCGTTGCCGCCGAGTGCGATGACGATTTTCTTCATGTTCTATGCTCCTTATTGTTTTTTTATATTACTAAAAATTCTTTTGGCCAACGTTTCTAATTATAGTATGCTAGAAAGTCCGTGTCAACCGAAAGCAGCGCAAAAAGTGCCGTATAATCTTAGTATTTACGACGTAAATGCTGCTTAACCGGCATCAGGTTTTTTTTCTAAGGATAGGAGCTGCGGCGATGCATCTTTTGCGCTGAGACCTGCGATAAAGCCCGCGGAGTAGGCGTCGCGCACGATGTTTAAAAGATAACCCTCAAAACGATCATATTCGTTGGAAAGAAGATATTCTTCAAAACGCTCATCCATGTGTGTAAGGTAAGGAAAGTCAAACCCTTGCAAATTTCCTTGCCGTAACCTCCTTTCCAAATATTTTAATTTTACATTATTATACATAAATATGGTTCAATCGTCAATTATCAACGGGCTTGTTTGCGGTTTGTTCATACACGCTGCATTCATGATGCAAAAGTAATTTTTGCATGATTATAAATGAAATTTGCGCTACAGAAACGTAAATGCCGCGTTATAATGGAACGAGTTGCATAAAACCGCAGCTTTCTGCTATCTGTTGTTAAAAATTTATAAAAATGCAATAGGTGTTAACTGCGGAATTTTGTAAATATATAAGGAAGCAGACGGTGTGTTTATATGGGTGTATACAATATATTCATCTTGAATACTTATAATAAATCGTGTAAAATAGAAACAATCTGTGGGGGAGACGTTGTTGCCTCCTCGTCTGGGTTCTCATTTTCCTAACTACATGAAAAACAGAAAAAGGAGAGAAAACGACAATGACGAAGAAGATCTTTGCCCTGTTGCTGTGTTTGCTGATGACAGCCTCCCTTTTTAGCGCGTGCTCGCCCGGCGCCGCTGAAAATTATGATGATGCTGTCTACAAAACCCTCTATGCTTCCGAGGTATCTACGCTCAACTACCTTGTGGCCTCCTATACTTGGGACCAGCAAGTTGGCGCAAACGTTGTCGATACTCTTGTGGAGTACGATTCATACGGCAAAATCAAGCCCGGCTTGGCCGAAACTTGGGAAGCTTCGGATGACGGCACCGTATGGACATTCCACCTCCGTGAGGGACAAAAATGGTACGACTATCAGGGCAACGAGGTGGCCGATGTCACCGCGCAGGATTTCGTCGATGCAGCCAAGTACGTTTTGACCGCGGAATATGAGAGCGGCACGAGCTACATGATCACGGGTTTCGTCGTGAATGCAGCCGAGTATGAAGCCGGCGAAATCACCGATTTTTCGCAGGTGGGCGTAAAGGCTGTAGATAAGTACACGCTTGAGTACACCACCACCGGCAATTACCCATTCTTCCCGACCTGCCTTACCTATGTATGCTACATGCCCGCTTACGGCCCGCAGCTTGAGGAGCTTAAAGCGGACTTCGGCACGGCTGCCGATAAGATGTACTATTGCGGTTCCTATATACTTTCCGAGTTCGAACCGCAGGTAAAGCATGTTTATCTGAAAAACTACAACAACTGGGACAAGGATAATATACACATCACCAAGATCGAGCGCACCTACAACGCCGAATCGTCCACAATCGGGCCTGCCATGGTGCTGCGCGGCGAGATCAACTACGCGGAGCTGAGCAACGATATCGTGGGTGAATGGCGCACAAGCTATCCGGAATATCTGAGCAAGGACCGTGCGACACCCGACTATTCGTATTTCTTCTGCTTCAACTTTAAACCCGAATA
>JAEWZS010000156.1 GCA_023458355.1 Bacillota bacterium | reverse complement strand
ATGTCATACAGATAGCCCTCGTTCATATAGTTAATTGCATCGGAGGGGAACATTGTTGCAAAGTCGGGGCCGGTTCCGGTGCTTACTGCCTGGAGGAGCTTAGCCGCCCACTCGCTGTAAGGCTGCTGCTCGGCAACGACGGTATACTGGGTTTGCGAAGCATTGAAGCCCGCGATAATCCCATCAAGCGCTGCCTGATGGTGATCCGTCAACGTGTGCCAAAGTACGACCTCAATGGGTTCTGCGGGCGTCGTCACTTCCGGCTGCTGGGTTTCCTGAGACACTGGAGCGGTTGTGGGTTCTGTTCCGCCGTTTTGCGTAGTGCACGCGGTTAGGACTGTGCAAAGCATAAGAACGGACAGTGCAATGGATATGAGCTTCTTCATGGTTTTCTTTCCTTTCTTGAAGTTGATAATCGTTTGCTTATTTAAGGAGGGCTTTCTAAAGCTTCCGCTGACACATTCCCTCCAGATACTCCGCCAACTGCTCCGGCGTGCGTACGGTTACATCGTACGAAGGTTCTCTGATGTTAAAAAAAGGATTGACCCACAGGGTCCGGCTGCCAAGCTGCTGCAGCGGGAAAAGGTCGTTGAAAGCATGGTCGCCGATGGTCAAAATGCTCTCAGGTCTTTCAAACAGCGCAGGCTCCTTCTTACGGAGCGCATCAATCATACCGTGCGGCTTATTTGCAGAGAATACGGTCTTTTCAAACGTATTTGCATAACCAAGCTGATCCAAAAACTCGACCGCAGTGCTTTCATAGGAATTGCTCAAGAGAATAGTATAAAATTTGCCGCTAAGAGATCGAATGGCATCGCGCAGCCGAATGCTTCCGGTCATTCCATCCGATGTCATTTTTTCCCGCGTGCGCTTGTAGATTACATCACCGCGATCACCCTCGATTAAACCGAGCGCTTTCCCGATTAATGTTACCACAGCCCAAGCATCACCGGTAAAGAGGCAATCCTCGCGCAAAATCGCTTCCGCATAGGGATAATCCGGCAGGCGAGCAGCTTCCAACGCTTGAAAAAACGTGGCCGGCGACTGCTCTTCGACTCTTTTTACTGCATAAAACGCGTTCATCGTGAGACGCTCTCCGCGAAACACCGAATCGGTATAATCGATCAGCGCATCAGCCCAAGTTTCCTTATCCGTACCCTCCACCAAGAAATATAGGTAATCCCGGTGAAAAACCGTGTTTTGATAGATTGTCCCGTCAAGGTCAAAAACTATTGTTTGGATATCATCAACCATCATCTACTCCCGTTGCATCAAAAAAACGACATGTTACTTGCTTGATTGTAACATGCCTATCTCGAAAAAATTTGTACTTTTGCGTGTACTTTTTTATTTCTGCCGGAAGAGTTGAAAGAAGTCCCCGGTCATAACTTATCCGTTTTGCTCTTCTCGGAAATATATGCCAAGCATTTCGTCAAACGCTAAAATTACCTTGCCGAAAAAAGAATTTGGTTGCGTTGAGATAAGCGCTTCTCTTGTGCCATCTATAATAAATGTCAAATCGGACATGCCGGCAAGCGTCGATTTGCGCATTTTGGTGAAGGAGACAACACGAAAATCGTTTTGCCTTGCTCGACGTACGTCGTTTAGAACTATGTCTGTTTCGCCGCTTTGTGAAATAGCGATGATTACGGCAGGCTCCACATTGGTTTGCATAACCTGCGCGTTGCTGCTGCGAAACAGCATATAATCGTAGAAATGTACCCGGTTAAACACCATGAATCCGCAGACAGCCAGACGCTGCGCAATATATTCAGCCACAATATCGGCAAACCCGGCACCGACGGCAAACATCTTCCGATCGTGGAACTGCCGAAGATAAGAGATAAACTCTTTCACATGGTCTTCGTTGTAATCGTCTATGAGTGTTTTCAGCTCATAATCGTTAATTTGAGGGCTGCTCTCACGCTGCTGCGATAGCTTATACACAAGATCCGTATACCCGTTATAACCGAGCTTTTTACACATTTTTATTATAAACGCGGTGGAGACATAGTTCTCTGCGGCGATTTTCGCAATACCCATGCGTTCCTCGCCGTTTTCAATATGATTGACGATGCTGGTAACGACACGCGTTTCCGCTTCGTTTAATTGATTTGTCAGGAAAAAGTATTTGCTGTTCATACCTATATTCTATTTTACCCTTACCCCCTTGTCAATGAACGCAAGCCGTAAAACCTAGGAAAAGCCCACGCCCTCCCATCAACTTGAAAAAGCCCGGGCTCAAGAGATAGCCTTAATTAGACTTAGGCAATCGATTATCTGAAATGATGCTTGCTAGTCGTTGCCGGCTGAAAAGTAGCGGGCCGAAATATACGCCGTCGTCCCGCTAAAATCTAATTGGTACCACGCGCCGGACTTTCCGGTAATCGTGTATACAGCGCCCTTTGGTGCAAAACCAAGGATGGGATACTCCGTTCCCGGCCCGCTTCGTACATTGACACTATGATTACAGTTGACAATCGTACCCTGTCCGGATTCTGCCGGGGAAGCGGGTAAAACTTCGGATGCCGAGAAGTAATCCGCTGAAATATACCCCACCTTACCTCCGAAATCTATCTTATACCACGCGCCCGACTGTCCGGTGATTGTGTAGGAAGCACCCTTTGGAGCTAAACCCAGTATAGAATATCTCGTCCCAGGTCCGCTTCGAATATTCACACTAACATTACAGTTAACGATTGTACCCTGTCCTGTTATAGGCGAATTTTCTTGCGAGGCCTGCTCAAAATACCTCGCGGAAATGTACCCCTCGGTTCCCATAAAGTTTACCCTAAACCATTCTCCTATTTGACCGGTGATATCATACTTAGCACCCTTTGGTGCAACACCAAGGATGGAGTAATTCGTCCCCGGCCCGCTTCGAACGTTAACGCCGCTTGTGCAGTTTACAACATTTCCCGAAGAGCCGGACGTTAAATCGTCGTCTTTTACCCACACAACGAACAGCTCAACCGTATCTTTATCTATTGCCGTAAGGTTCATAACGTTTTGTCCGTTTAAATATACAACCGGGCCAACTGCACTTGTAGCCCAACCTGCGAAGCAATACCCCTTATTTGTAAAGCCGTTTGATGTAAGCGCTCTCGCTTCATCATAATGATGGCTGCTTGGAAGGGTGGCACCCATGCCTCCGTTGGCGTTATAGATTACCGTGTAAATGTACGGTGTCCAGACGGCATAAAGCGTCACCGTTCCACCATCCTCAGGGGTAAGGTTCAACACTTGTTCTTTATCTGTATAGGCGACTGCCCCACCCGCCTCGGTTGCCCAACCCGCAAAGGTATAGCCCGTCCGTGTAAACCTGCTAGCCGTCAGTGTTTTTGCCTCGTCATAGGTGTGGCTGCTTGAATCGGTACTGCCCAAACCGCCGTTAGCGTCGTAACGCACCGTATAAGAGTTAACCCGCCACACAGCGTACAGCATAACTGGG
>JAEWZS010000155.1 GCA_023458355.1 Bacillota bacterium | reverse complement strand
TCACATCGTCGCTCAGATAGTAACCATATAAGGAAACCGCCGTATCTGAACCGTTATAAAGCTCCACCCATGCACCGCGGTCTCCGTCCTCATCAGAAAGGCCATAGCGGTTGCCTACGAGCACCTCGTTTATGCGGATGGGGTCCGTCTCTGCCATATCGGAAAATTCAAGGCTCTCAAAACGCACAGATGCGTTTTCTGCCATGGGTGTAGGGAAGGCGGTGAATTTGCCGTCTTCGGTCACACTTACACCCTCGGGCATGTTTTGTCCCCAAGTAAGTCTTGCGCACTCCGTCAGCAGGTTATCGTATAAAATTAGATATGTATCCTCGGTGCCGAGCTTAAAAGGTGCGCAAATTTCGCCGCCGCTCATAACGCATTCTTTGCCCGCGAAGAAGATGAGCGCATACTGGCCGGGCTGGAGTATTTCCCCTTCAATCTGCCACTTCTGAGGGTTTGCTTCGTCGTCGGTTAGATAATAGGAGGAAAGAAACAGTGGTGAGGAGGAACTGTTATAAAGCTCCGCATACGGATAAAAACCACCGTCGGAGGAAGGGAGGCTCTTATTATTTGGGAGTACCTCACTGAGCCTTAAATCATCCGGATTCGCGCTGTAGATAAGATCTTCAAGCGAGTCGGAAATCGGCTGGTTATTCTTTACCCCGGGTGTGGGAGCTGCACAATATCCGTAGCTGAAATCATCTTTCATTACATAGGAAACATCGCTCTTAAGTTCGGGGAGCGTGAGCTGCTGCAGTAGATTATAGTACTCATCGCTCAAAAAAAGCGTTTCGCCGGCTTTTGATAAGCCAAACCCTGTGCAAAGCGGTTCATCTTGCGCGGAGGCAACGTTGTCACAATATATGACAAGATATCCTCCCGCCGGTATCGTAACATCGGGGAACACCCACTTATGCGGTTCACGGAGATTGTCGCTAAAGCCATAGCCTTTTAAAGAAATATTTCGGTTGGACGCATTGTAGAGTTCGACCCAGTCCGGCGTGCCGAGGGTTTCGTGTACGAGACTTCGCACATTTGATGAAACCGCTTCGCTGATGAAGATGGGCGAATTAGCCTCCGGGCTTAGCTGAATGCTGCCGCACGAGGTAAATATAGCTGTAACAAGAGCCGCACATAGAATAAGAGCGGCAGTTTTAAAGCGAATCATGGTTTTCATGAAAATCATTATAACATAAATCCCCGTACTTGAAAGTCTGAGAAATATGATAGGATGAACATTATGTCGCAAATTCGTACAATTTTGACAAGAGCAGGTTCTGCCTTGCCTTGTGAAAACGAGAATACTATAATGAACGTAAGAATAATTGAGGTGAAAACTTATGTCCGTCAAGCAAAAAATACTCATTTGTGACGATCAACCCATTATTCATGAAACGCTCGGTGTCTATTTGGAAAATGAGGGCTTCTCCTATATTTCCGCGATGGACGGGCAGACTGCGCTCGATATGACGGAGGCACAAAAACCTGACCTCCTTATTTTGGATCTTATGATGCCCCTAAAAAACGGCATTGAGGTATGCCGCGAACTTAGGGCGAAAAGCCGCATCCCCATCATCATGCTCACAGCCAAAGGCGAAGAGATTGACCGTGTTTTAGGCCTTGAGCTTGGTGCAGATGATTACATCGTAAAGCCGTTTTCAGCACGTGAGGTTGTGGCGCGGGTTAAGGCTGTCTTAAGGCGTATCAACGCAGCGAACCGGGAGCCTGAAAAGCTTATACGCTATGACCGGCTCGAAGTTAACATAGCAAGCTATGAGGTAAAGATTGATGGTATTGCTATCCCGTTTACACCTAAGGAGGTAGAAATATTACATCTTCTTGCGTCGCACCCGGGGCGCGTGTTTGAACGCGAGCAGATACTTTCCCTCGTATGGGGATATGATTATTTCGGCGATATGCGGGCAGTCGATACACAGATTAAGCGTATCCGACAAAAACTCCCCGAGGAGGGGATGAACTGGCACCTCAAGACCGTTTACGGCGTCGGTTATAAGTTTGAGGTGCAGGCATGAAGAAAACCATACTATTTAAAATACTCGGACTTGTTTTGCTATCGGTCATCTTGAGCGCCGCGCTTACGGCGCTCGTTTTCAGCTATTCCGGAAGAATGGTGTTTTCCTCCATCAAGGCGCAGGAGCTTGCACCGCGAGCCGCTTACATAGCGGATATTACATCAGGGTATCTGCAAGGCTACATAGGCCCGGTTGAATTTAAGCGGACCATTGAAACAGAATACGCTATTTGGGATGCTGCGCTCTACATTTACAGCGCGGACGGAGAATCCGTGGCGCGGCCCGTTGGCCCGATGGGCGAAACGGCACAGACACTTTTAGACAACGGTTACGTCGCTCAGGTGCTCGCCGGGGAGAAGCTATATTATCCGGACACCGCCAAAAAAGAAGGTGTCGTAATCGGCCAGCCGGTTATAAGTGATTTTGGCTATACAATCGGCGCGGTATTCCTTGTGAAGCCACTTAAAGAGGTTAACGCTGCGCTTAACGGGCTTACCATAGCGCTTGTCGCGAGTATGGTGATATCGCTTGTGTTGATGTTGCTGCCCGCTTTTTTTGCCTCTCGCGGGCTCACGAAGCCGCTAAGACAGATGAATAGTGCAGCGCAAGCCATGTCGCATGGTGATTTCTCCGTTCGCGCCTACGAGGGCGGCAAGGATGAAGTGTCCCAGCTTGGCCGCTCACTCAACATTCTTTCTTTCGCACTTTCAAAGACCATAAGCGAGCTTACGTTTGAAAGAAATCGCTTACGCGCAGTGCTCGACGGGCTTCGCGAGGGGATTGTGGCCATTAATGCGCAAGAGGAGCTTACGCATTGCAACCCCTCAGCCGTAAAGCTTCTCGGCGGCGGGTCCGAAATGCACTGTGAAGAGATCTTGGAATTCAAGGCTGTGCTCGACTTGCTATACGAAACAGTTATTTCGGGCACATCTAAAATGCAGGAGTTGAAACGAAACGGCGTTGTACTCCATGTGACAACGACCGCACTTCTTCATGAGAGCGGTGCATCGGAAGGTGCTGTGGCGTTATTACAGGACGTGACGGAGTCGGAACGTCTCGAGCAGACACGTCGCGATTACGTGGCAAACGTTTCCCACGAGCTTCGCACGCCCATCGCTTCCATACGAAGCCTTGCGGACGCTTTAAATGACGGACTTATAAAAAAGCAAGAAGACAAACAGAGGTACTATGGGTATATTTTGAAGGAATCGCTAAGGCTGTCGCGGCTTATTGACGATCTGCTGGAGCTTTCGCGGCTGCAATCGGGTGCTGTGGCGGTCACCAAGCAGAAATTCGACCTAAAAGAGCTCCTATACGATTTGGCGGATCGCTATAGGAATGCAACTGAGGAAAAGGGATTATCCATTCAACTCGATGTAGGTCCGGAAGAACTTTACGCATACAGCAATCCCGACCGTGCGGAGCAGGTGCTCATTGTGCTGCTTGACAATGCCGTCAAGCATACGTTCTCGGAAGGCGAAATAGAGCTTAGCGCGCATATAGTAGGGGATAAGTACCATGTATGTGTCAAAAACCCCGGCAGCATCAACCAGGAGGATGCGGAGCACCTGTTTGAGCGCTTTTTTAAGATTGATAAGTCCCATTCCGGTAGCGGCACGGGATTAGGACTGGCAATTGCGAAAGAAGTGCTCGCTCTTTTAGGTGAAACGATTTTCGTAAAGGTAGAAAACGATAAAATTGCATTCAGTTTTACGCTTGACAGCTATGTAAAGTGACCGTTCTGTGGCAAATTTTCAAAAAAGCGCGGCGCATTATTTTTACAATGCGCCGCTTGTGTTATAATGAAAGTAATAATTTGGGGGTGTATATCGATGAGCGCACATAAAATACTCGTTGCGGATGACGATAAAATCGTACACGAATCGCTCGGCATCTATTTAAAAGCCGAAGGCTATGACGTGGTAGATGTTTATGACGGAAAATCCGCTGTGGAAGCCCTCGACCCTGAGATTGCGCTTTGCGTGCTCGATATCATGATGCCTGCTATGTCGGGTATTGAGGTGTGCAAGGAGATACGCAAAACTTCGCGCGTGCCGATTATCATGCTTACCGCCAAAGGCGAGGAGATTGACCGCATTTTAGGCCTCGAGCTCGGTGCTGACGATTACATTGTAAAGCCGTTCAGCCCGCGTGAGGTCGTCGCACGTATCAAAGCGGTCCTTAGGCGTACCACCGAACAGCAGCATTCCGATGATGAAGGTGTTGTGGTGCATGAAAGCCTTGTAATCGATATCAAAAGCTATACGGTCACACTCAAAGGCCAACCAGTCATTTGCACACCAAAGGAGATTGAGATACTCCACATGCTTGCGTCCAACCCCGGGCAGGTGTTTACCAGAGAGCAACTTCTTAACAGGGTTTGGGGCTACGATTTTGCGGGCGAAACCCGCACGGTGGACACGCATATCAAGCGCATCCGCGCAAAGCTCGATAATACGGGGCTAAACTGGAGCATCAAAACCATCTACGGAGTGGGTTATAAATTTGAGGTTGAGTAAATGAGGAGCGTTTTCTTTCGGCGCTTGCTCGTTGCGTTAGTGATAGCCATGCTGCTTGCCTGCGCGTTTTTAGTGGCTGGCTATCTTTATTTGAGCAGGGATACCTATACAGATATTCGGCTTCAGGAAATGCACTCCGAGGCGAACGCCATAACGGAGCTGATTTTAGAGCGCCAAAACGGAGAAATCAGCAATGCGGCGTTTGACCGGCTCTATGATGCGCTCCTCTCGGATACGAGCCTTGGCGTAATTTTGATTGATCCAAACGGCAACCCCATATCGCGCGGTTATCGTATGTTCCGATTAAACGCGGCGGATGCGGCTATTGCCTTTCAGACACAAATAAATAAACTTCTCCTCGGCGGTTCCGTGAGCGAGAGCAATTCCGACATAGATGGCCTAGGACGTGTTGTAATCGTCGGGGAACCTCTTAACGGTGAACAGGGCGGCATTTCCGGTGTGCTTATCGTAAAGTCACGTGCGGATATCATTGCCGCTTCTGAGCGCAAAAACTCTTCTCTGTTTCTTGCTATAACGCTCGTAGTACCTGTATCAATGCTTCTTGTAACGCTGCGCATACGCCGAATCACAGGACCTCTGCACGAAATGAGTGAGGTCGCCATCCAAATGGCCAAAGGCGATTTCGATATCCGCGCAGACGAGAGTGAGCCGGGTGAAATAGGTATTCTTGCACACGCACTAAACGACTTGTGCGAAACGCTTTCGGGCACCATCTACCAACTCTGTTCTGAAAAAGGGCAGCTTGACGAAATACTCCAAAGCCTCACCGACGGTGTCGCCGTTACGGATTCATTAGGTATGCTCACGCATTATAATATAGCGCTCATGCGCATGTTCGGCGCTGTGAAGGTAGAAAAGCGTGAGGAGCTTATAACAGACAGCATGGTTTGGAAGTCATTTGATGAGGTGTTTCATTCCGGTACGCCGCAAACCGTAACCTATCCTATGGCGGGTGAGAGAACGATTTGGATTACCATTTCGCCCGTTATGGACGGGGAAGGGAACCGTACAGGCGTGGTGGGCCTTTTTAAGGATATGACGGAGATGGAACGGCTCGAGCAAACACGCCGCGAGTATGTAGCCAATGTTTCGCACGAACTTCGCACACCGCTGACTGCCGTAAGAGGGCTCCTGGAGCCTCTTGCTGATGGTATGGTTAAAAGCGAGGAGGATAGGCAGCGCTATTATAAAATAATGCTGCACGAGGTGATACGCCTTTCGCGCCTAATAACCGATATGCTGGAGCTTTCGAGGTTCCAATCCGGAACGGAATATATGGAGCTTTCCCGCGTTAATATCGATACACTTGTGCGAGATATAGCAGAAGGTTATGCAGGCACAGCGAGCAATAGTGGTGTTGAACTCATTGTGGATGCCGAAAACAACCCTGACGCATTGACCGATGCGGACCGTATCGAGCAGGTGCTTGTAATACTTCTTGATAACGCCATGCGCTATACGCCAAAGGGAGGCAGCATCACGATATCTGTACGAAACGGGAAACGATTGCTCGTTAGCGTAACCGATACAGGTTGCGGAATACCGGAGGCAGATCTGCCGCATATTTTTGAACGCTTTTACAAGGTGGACAAGTCTCGTAACGAAGGCGGCACGGGCTTAGGTCTTTCCATCGCAAAATACATTATGGATAAGCTTGACGAAACTTTTACAGTAGACAGTGAGCTTAACAAGGGTACGCGATTCACGTTTAGCGTGAAAAAATACGTATCAAACGCCATTCCCCTTGGGCCTGCTAACGAGGAGCGTATCTCCTATAGTGCAGGCAGCTCCAAGGAGCAAAAAACGACTGAACCCGAGGTGGATGCACCCTATGAGGTGCTCGAAGCGCCGCAAAAAAAAGAATCTCTTCAAAAAGAACCGCAAAGACAGCCTAGAAAGCGCGATAAAACATGAGTGGCTGCCGGCTTTGCCCACGTGAATGCGGTGCTGAGCGCTCTTTATATGCAGGGCAATGCGGTGTGCACGGAGTGCTGCGAGTTGCGCGCGCGATGCTTCACATGTGGGAGGAACCCTGCATCAGCGGTTCACGAGGCTCGGGCGCTATATTTTTTAGCGGCTGTAACCTTAGCTGCGTGTTTTGCCAGAATTACGACATCAGCCAATCCCTCTTCGGTACGGAAACGGATGAAGGACGTCTTTCCCATATCATGCTTTTCTTGCAGAATGCGGGTGCACACAACATAAACCTCGTTTCGCCAACGCCGCATGTGATTGAAATCATCAAAGCGGTAAAGTGCGCTAAGGAGCATGGGCTTACCATTCCCATCGTGTACAATACCAATGCTTACGAAAAGGCCGAAACGCTGCATGCGCTTAAAGGAGTCGTAGACATCTACTTGCCGGACCTCAAATATGTGACACCCCTTGTTTCCGAGCGGTATTCGGGCGTATCCGATTATTTCCGATATGCGTCGGAGGCGCTTAAAGTTATGTGGCAGCAGTGCGGGCAGCTGATTCTCGATGATGACGGAATCGCAAAACGAGGGGGTATCGTTAGGCATCTCGTTTTGCCGGGATCTGTGGACGAAGCTCGGCGCGTACTGGACTTTTTAAGTGAAAATTTCCCTTTGGAAATCGCTGTATCGCTCATGTGTCAGTATGTGCCTATGTATAAGGCAAACTTTTCGCCGCTTAACCGAAAACTCTTGAAACGCGAATATAACAGAGCGGTAGAATACTGTATAGAAAAAGGCTTTATGAATGTTTTTGTACAGCATTTTTCTTCAGCGGACAACGCGTTTACGCCCATCTTTGACGGCAACCTGAACGGATTATGAATAAAATGTAAAAACCCGATAATATATCACATTTTTGCGGTTAACCGCTTGCATTATGGGCGGCGAGGTGCTAGCATAATGATAACGAATAGCATTCGTACCGTCCGCTCGGGAAAGAACAGTAATCTTCATTGTTTTTCCTCCAAACAAAAACACCGAACTACTTCCTCAAACTTCATATGCTGAACAGTGTGGGCAGCTGAACGGCATCAGAAAACCGGGCGGATTTATTGTAAAGGAGCTTCCTTTCATCGGAAGCTCCTTTTTCTGTGCCCGCATGCATAGAGTAAGTATGAGGTGAGAACATGCGGCTAAAAGAAAGACTTATATGTATTGCTGTCGCGGCGTGCATTGCCGCGTATTTGATATGGATGCCGCCGTATATAGATCGCGGCTTAAAAGAAGACCCCTATTCGCAATGGGTCATGCCGGAGGAGGAGGGGTATACAGGCATCCTTACCGTATGGCACATTGTGGGCTTTAAGCCCTATACGGGAAGCGGCGGCGAATGGCTGAAGGACTGTGCAAAGAAATTTGAGAAGAGGCATTACGGCGTTTACATTGAGGTACTTTCGATGGACGTCTCGGAGTGCGAAGCACGTTTATCGCGTGGAGAAAGTGCGGATGTCTATTCGTTCCCGCTGGGATGGGGTTATGCGGAGCAGTTTTTACCGCTCCAAAACCGTTTTCACGGCTTATTGAGCGGGCTTATTGAAACAGGCAAGCAGGATGGCGTTTTATATGCGGTGCCATTTATGGCATCCGGATATACGCTTTTGACGAACACAAGGCTTTTGCAGGAGCGCAAGGTAACGCTGCCTGAGGAAGTAACGAAAGAATGGCTCAACGAAGCCGCAGCAAAACTTACCTATGAAACAGGAAAGAGAAGAAAAGTAAAGTATGATGGATTGAGCGGGAGCCCCGTTGCCGCCGTGCTTACAGGTGCAGCCGTTCCTGTGGTGGATATTAACGTTTTTAAATCGCAGCGTGCGGGAATGGCGGTAACGGATCTTCGCACAGCAGGGGATATGGCCCGTCTGCTAAGCGTAGGGAAGGGGTTTTCGTTTGATGCATTCCCAATCTATAACTATACTGACCTTGTACAGTATCTTGGCATAGCACGCGGGATTGAAACAAGAAAGATCGAGTATGCCTATGAATTTATGGAGATCGTGCTCACAGAAGAATCACAGACTTCGCTTCTTAAGCTTTGCGTTTTTCCTGTGCGTGATCTCTCCGAAACAGCATTTGAACCCGCTGTCGTACAGAATGTGTACGAGCGAATGAGAACGCCTGTGGTGCCGAACGCATTTTTGTACCAACGCTATAAGGATGCGCTTCTTGAAGCGGCGAATCGTGCGCTCAATGGAGAGGAAGCAGGGAGGGTAGATTTTTTTGCACGGATGGATGAACTTGTGAACGACCGTGAAATCAAGTAGAATAGAAGAGGAGTAGAATGCCGGAACACTTCCGGCAGACCGGAGATAGTATGCAATCAAATTTAACAAAACTTCTCAAGCGGCTTGCGCCGCTTAATGTTCGCGAGGATATGGAGATGCGCGCTCTGACATCGATTCGTATCGGAGGGCGTGCGCTTGCGTTCGTGGAACCGAAAACGTTAGAAGAACTTCTCCTTGCGTTAAACGCTGCGAGAGATTGTGATATTAAGCCGTTTCTTATGGGCAACGGAACCAACCTTCTCATAAACGACAGCGGGCTTGATCGGCTGGTTATCCGTATCGGTGAAGCCTTTTCGTATGCAAGAAAGACCGAAGCCGGCATAGAGGCGGGTGCAGGTATGCTATTAAGCGATCTTTGCCGCACGGCAGCGACGTTAGGCATGGCAGGAATCGAATGGGCGAGCGGTATACCGGGCTCTGTGGGCGGTGCTTTGGCTATGAACGCCGGCGCATATAACGGAGAGATTAAGGATTATGTTTGCCGCGTGGATTATATGGAAAACGGCGAGTTCTTCTCCGTAAGGCCCAATGTTGACGATTTTTCTTATCGAAAAAGCGCTTATGCGGCACCAAACCGTATTGTGCTTGCTGCAGAGTTCGCACTTACAAGCGACGACAGTGCCGCTATCTTTGCTCGTATAGACGATTTTTCAAGACGTAGGGCGGAAAAACAGCCTCTTGAGTACCCGAGTGCGGGTAGTGTTTTCAAACGCCCCGTGGGGCACTATGCAGGCGCGCTCATTGAGACAGCCGGTATGAAAGGCGCAAAAAACGGAGGCGCACAGGTAAGCGAAAAGCATGCAGGCTTTATCATCAACACGGGCGATGCAACCTTTCAGGATGTGCTCGGACTAATACGTATGGTGCAAAAACGCGTGTATGAGACGAGCGGTGTAACGCTCGAAACAGAGATAAAAATCATTGAGGCGGAGAGCTGAGCATGAATCTGATCATCGTTACAGGACTATCAGGCGCGGGCAAAACGCAAGCGCTCAGGCGTATAGAGGATGCCGGCTATTTTTGTGTGGACAACCTCCCTTGCCAGATGTTGCAGGGGTTTGTACAGCTTTGCGAAAAGGCAACTCCTCCGGTGGAAAATGCTGCTGTCGTCATCGACAGCCGAGAAAGCGTATTCCGATACGATGTGGAAAGTGCTGTTAAAGGTCTTGGAACACTCGGTGCAAAATATGAGATTATATTTTTAGAATGCCGCGACGAGGTACTGGAGCGCCGTTATAACGAAACGCGCAGGCGGCACCCCATGGCAGAAGATATACGCGAGGGGATTCGCATTGAGCGCGAGCTATTAAAGCCATTCCGCTACCATGCAAGCCATATTATCGACACGAGCGATATGAAGCCGCTTGAGCTCACACATGAGCTTGAAAATATTCTGAGGGGCAGCTTTAACTGTGATTTCCTCATTACCTTCGAAAGCTTCGGCTACAAACGCGGTGTGCCGTTTGAGGCAGATTTCGTATTTGATATGCGCTTTTCCCCCAATCCCTTTTACGAGCCGTCTCTTCGACCGCTTTCCGGTAAAGATGCTGCGGTTCGTGAATATGTGATGGGCGATCCCGACTTTCTATTAATGGTCGATTCGATAGACAAAATGCTAAACCACCTTATTCCGCGTTTCATAGAACAAGGGAAGCGTAGGTTATTGATTGCTTTGGGCTGCACAGGCGGAAGACATCGCTCCGTTTGCGCTGCCGAAGAGTTATACAAGCGTTTCGAGCAGAAATACTGTGTTAAAATCATCCATCGCGATACTACCATCGAGGCAGTAGATATTAAGGAGCGTATCGGACAGGCGGAGGAAAGGAGCTAATTACAATTGTCGTTTTCTTCTTCAGCCAAGGAGGAAATTGCAAAACGGCGCGTAAAGGGAAGGGCGGAAAAGCGTTCCATGCTTTGCGCACTCACACACGCCGCGGGTTCTTTGACGCTTGGGCGAGGCATGGGTGTACAATATGTTACGGAAAGCTATGCGGTTGCAAAGCTTATTGCCCAACTTGCAGGCGCGTTGTACGGCCTGGAAGCTTCCATTTCTGTTACGGAGCGTAAGCGTCTTAACGCGCGCAATACAGTGACGCGCTTGAGCGGTGATTCTTGCCGCACTATGCTTGTTGAATTCGGCTTTTTACCGCAAGACGGAGAGACGCCGTTTACGATGGGTCATATTCCTGAGCACATTGTAGCAGGGGATGAGCTTTCGCGTTCGTTTATCCGCGGTGCGTTTTTAGGTGCGGGCTCTGTAACGG
>JAEWZS010000154.1 GCA_023458355.1 Bacillota bacterium | reverse complement strand
CGCGTCCGGGGTTGGAATCGCGAAGCACCAGCGCACGGGACGGGAACCCCGTGATATCTGTGGTGATGCCGCCCACAACGGTCACTTTCTTGTTCATACATGGGATATCTCTTTCTTTTTATACATGTGAATTATACCACAGCAGGGTGTAAATATGCTACAATGGAGGCGCATCGCGCTACGCGCGTCGCAGAAATGGCTACGACCATTTCTGCGAGATCGCTGCGGCGGTTAGGTTTACAGGAAATACCTGCGCCTGCGGCGCGGCCGGTATTTCCCGATAGGAACGAAAGGCTACGCCTTTCATCCGATTTAACACGCGCGGCCATGGGCCGAGACCAACGCAAGGCCGACGGCCTTGACCCACTGGGTTCCAGCTGTGCTGGACGTGAAGGGTTCAGGCTGTGCCTGACGCGCGCAAGGCTGTAAGCCTTGGCCCGAAGGGCTCCGGCTTCGCCGGACGTGTACATGCCGTCAAAGCCGGAAGAACATCAAGGGGCTGTTTACGCAGTTCACAATGGTCGTATTGCTCCTTAAGTCGCAATACCCCCTTGTTTACTGGGCTTCCGCCTCGCTTTATCCGCGACGCCCGCAAGCTAGTGACCGAAGGTGTCTCCCACCTGAGGGCCCACTGGCGGCGCTTCGGCTCCGCCCCCTTAATAGTCCTCAAGGGATATGTTCCCCTTGTAGGGGCGGATATCATCCGCCCGCGCTCCCACACGAATGCTTGAATTTCTAAATTTATCCCCCGGAGGTTTCATGAAAAAATTCTTTCTTGCTCTCGTTAAGGCATTGTGCTATACGTTGCTGTTTTTCGGAATGCAGCTTGTTGTGATGATGGCTGTAGGCCTTATTTTCGGCGTGCAACAGGGCTTTTCATCGATTATGAACGGCATCGCGCTCGACCCAATGGCGCTTATGGAGGATATGACGGATTTCCTGTTGTATAATGCAAACCTTATCTCGATCATCTCTTCCATACTATCGTTGTTTTTACTTTGGCCGGTGTTTGCTGCAAGAAGGAAAAACTATTTGCGCGAGATTTCCTTGGTACCTGCGAGACCTGACCTTGCTCCGGCAGCCGCAATTCTTCTCGGGCTTTCATTCGCGTTTGTGCTGAGTATCGTACTCGATCTATTGCCTATCCCTGAGAGTGCCTGGGATGAATACGCTCAATATTCTTCCGGCATCACGGACGTTGACCGCCCGCTCCTAGGCTTTCTTGCCGCGGTGATTGTAGCGCCTATTACGGAGGAGATTTTCTTTCGCGGGCTTGTTTATACGCGTTTAAAGCGCGGCATGCCGACTATGATCGCGGTGCTGTTGGAATCAGCAATTTTCGGGCTGCTGCACGGTGCAGCCATCTGGATCGCCTATGCGTTTTTGCTGGGTGTTATCATGACGCTTATCTACGAGAAATTCAAATCCATACTCGTGAGCATAGCCTTCCATGCCGCATTCAACCTCTCGGGCGGTTATTTCGTAACGATGATCGACGCAGAAAACCCCATCGCATACTGGGCGTCGCTCCTTATCGCCGGAGCGGTCGCCATAGGCTCTTTTTTGTGGCTCCTATCGATGCCAAAGAACAACATCTTGAAACCCGCGGGGGATAAACCGGAGTAAACAAGCACCATGAAATTCAAACGTTGTATGCTGTGTGACTAAGGGCTCTTTTCTTACTCAAACGTCCCATCTGATAATGCTTCAGATGGGACGTTTTTTAAACCACGCCGGTACCTTCGCTCACCGTGTTACGTTTACACTGTGCAATTGTTCAGCCGTTCCCACTCGCGTACCACTAAATCGACAATTCGATCCGCAGTTTCCGCGCGGTACGGCATTACATGACCATTATACTTATAATAAATAAAGTTACTCTCAATTACTTCATATCCGCCATTGTACCATTCCTTACGGCTGGGGAGATACCCTGTGCATCCGTTTGTATAGCCGTTTAAGAATAACAATGGATTATTCGCGCGGTCTTGAGCCTCAAGAGCTAGTTCGCAAAATATTTCTTCCGAAACGCCACATATACAGCCTTTATTCAATTTTAAAAAGTTGATTTCAGCAGTAAATTCCTGTGTCTTTTTCCCCTTGAATCTTAACTCCTCACAAGCTTGCAACCATTCGGATACATATTGCGCAGGATAATCTGCGGCAATTGCTTCTGCTTCTTCTTTAGACGGAACATCTGCAATATAGATCATCTCTCTAGAAAACATTTGAATATCTTTTATATCTTCTAAATTAAAATGCAGTTTCTTTGCGTCTTCAAACAAAATGCCCGCAACTTTGGCTAAATCATCATCCCCGCCCTCGCCTACTCTATTTGTACCGATTGCTTTAATATTACCCGCTGCGCCTTGCAAAAACATAATCGGGTACCCATAAAAATCCTGTAGTTCCTTTCGGGCTATGCCGATAAAATCATTTGAAACATTAAGGTTATTTGCCGGAAGCATGTTATTATGCGTTGCAATTCGCAATATCAAAGCGATCGGCTTGCTATTGTCTGCGCCGGCTATCATCAGACCGCCAAGTCGATTATCCGTAATAATACCACCATTTCTGCGATTTGCTCCTATTTCGGAGGTGGTCAACGACCAGCTAATTTTACAAGCGGAAAAATTCTCCTTAACTTTTTCCACGCACGCTACTATCCGCTGACAAAGAAAATCAAAATATCTTTCACCGTTGAGCCCAAACGGCGTCGGTTCAGGAGCGGAATGTGTATGCGAAAAATTAAGCATAACATGAGAAATATCTGCACTTAATACATCCGCTATTTTTAAGCGTATACTCTTAGCAAGCGGAACAGTCAAACCAAGATTATCTATGGCAACCAGACAGAACTTCTCATCCCCTAATTGAAACAACAAAACTTGAGCATAAAGTCTATGTAATATGCCTTGAGAATTGTCGGGCCTATAGCGCCCTACGAGCGTTGTTTGATATTCAGGCGTTATATCAATTTGTGAAAACGCCGCTTTACAACTCTTTGTTTCTTTCATCCGCTAAACTCCCGCTTACAATACGCAATCTGCAGTTCAAGGCAAACAACAAGCTCCGCTTTATCTTTTCAAAGCACAATCGGAAATAAAGGCTTGAATCTGAAAGAATACTTCCTCTGTGTTAATGTAATTCATTGAGCAAAAGTATTTTTCCTTCGGTGTGTCCGTTTCCTCATCAGCAATATTTACAATGCTATTTCATCAAACTGAATTATAAACTCATGCTTCTTATATAGTAAAAGATATAAAATATCAAGGCTGTTCTTCCTGATGTTTTAACAAATGAATTCCATACATTCCAAATCCCAGGAAAGTAATTAACACTATTACTGCTGATATTGTAGGATATGAATTTTGAGTTGAAAAACAGTACGGCAATCCACACAAATCAATGATAAAATGAAACAATGCAACCAACCATAAATTTCTTGTCCGAACATAAATTGCACCTAAATATATTCCCAAGCCTACTGCCCATACTATCTTGCAGGAAGCAAGCAATACTGACATGCCTATCACTCCAAAAATATGTCCTAACCCAAAAATTAGGGCAGCGATTAATACTGCTGCAATTTGTGCATTTTTTTTGTGATTTAACAACCTTTCAATTGCGTTCTGTAATAATCCCCTACAAAAGAACTCTTCAATAAGGCCCACACCTATGTAATAGAGTATCCCTTCAATAAGTATTTTCCACAATGTCGGGCGATAATCAAAAGGAAGTAATCCTATGTAAAAAGCTATGAAAGGAATCAAAAAAGCAATACAACAAGAGACACCATATTTTTTAAGTCCTATCGTAAAATTCGTCGATTGAAAACCGAATTCAAACTTTGGAATCAATAACTTGACTGAACTTATTCCAACCGCCAATGCAAGTATAATATTAATAAAAAGTGTTATAGAAACAGCATCTACATCCGCCACTTTTATATTTACAAAGAGGGCACTTGGTATTCCGGAAATATATAAGAACGCAATAATCCCGGCTATTATAATTGCAATAACATTTTCTTTTCTTTCCGTCATATTTACCTCAGAAAATACCTGTTTATCTTTACAAAGCATAACAAATCAAAAGACGTGCCGCAACAGAACTCTGTCACGGCACGCGTTGAAGTATATTTTTTATGTTTTCATGAAGTTCTTTTGCTTCCTTTTCTTTCAAGAAAAGGAAGACGTAACCCTAAGCTTACACCTTTTCTACGCCCAGCGTGGCGGGTTCGCCGTTGATATCCCACTCCTTCGTGTAGCCTTTGGGGCCGCGCTTGAAGCCATCACCGAGTGTATCTGCGGCGATTTGAGAACCGAAACGGGCGAAGATATCCGCTATC
This sequence comes from Bacillota bacterium, assembly GCA_023458355.1. Taxonomy (GTDB): domain Bacteria; phylum Bacillota; class Clostridia; order Christensenellales; family CAG-138; genus UBA7707. The sequence goes on along the minus strand of JAEWZS010000154.1, from coordinate 14,097 downwards.
TTTTCGCTGCCATCATAGGTTATGACGATGTGGTCTGTCACCTCAAAGCCCGCTTCCTTGCGCATGGTCTGAATCTTACTTACCAACTCGCGCATATAGCCCTCATCGATGAGCGCATCCGTCAAATTCACGTCGAGGACTACGGAAAGCTCGCGTTCGCTGGCGTTCACATAACCTTCCTTTTGCATGGTCTCCACAAGCACATCTTCAGCGCTTAAGGATACCTTCGTTCCCTCGAGTTCAAACTCGTAAAGGCCACCATCGCGCTGTGCGGAAACGACCTTATCGCCGATGCCATCATTCTGGAGATAGGCGTTTATCTTCGGCAGGATCTTCCCGTAGCGTGGGCCCAATGTCTTAAGCTGCGGCTTTACCTTATAGCTTATAAAGCCTGTTGCGTCTTCAACAAACTCCACGTTTTTCACGTTGAGCTCGTCGGATATGATGTCCACATACATCTGCGGGAGCTTTTGCCCCTGTACGAACATCTTCTGAAGCGGCTGGCGGTTTTTGATGGCTGCGGCATTTCTGGCGCTTCGACCTAAAACCACGATATCGAGCACCGCGTCCATATCCTTTTCAAGTTCCGCGTCGATGAAGCTTACATCAGCATCCGGGAAGTTGCAAAGGTGAATACTTTCGGGTGCAGACGGATCCACGCTCCTGACAAGGTTTTGGTAAATCTCCTCCGTCATGAACGGGATAAACGGCGTGCAGATGAGCGAAAGCGTCTTTAGCACTGTGTAGAGCGTCATGTAGGCAGCCTCTTTGTCAGCTGTCATATCGCTGCCCCAGTAGCGCTCGCGGCAACGGCGCACATACCAGTTGGAAAGATCGTCAACAAAGCGCTGCAGCTCGCGGCCTGCCTCGGTGATGCGAAGGTTATCGAGATAATTGTCAACAGTCTTTACAAGGCTATTGAGCCGTGAAAGCACCCATTTATCCATGGCGGAAAGGTTTTCGCGCTTAAGAGAATGCTTTGTCGGGTCGAATTGATCGATTTCCGCATATAGGATGTAGAACGCGTAGGTGTTCCACAATGTACCCATAAATTTTCTCTGGTATTCGGCCACGGTATCCTGCGAGAAGCGGCTGGGCAGCCACGGCATGGAGCCCACGTAGAAATACCAGCGCACAGCATCCGCACCAAGTGCACTAAGCGCGGTCTTCGGGTCAACCACGTTGCCCTTGTGCTTGCTCATCTTCTGGCCGTCTTTATCCTGCACATGGCCTAAAACGATGCAGTTTTCAAACGACGGGCCGGCAAACAAACAGGCTGCGATGGCACTTAGCGTATAGAACCAACCGCGCGTCTGGTCGATGGCCTCGCTTATGAAGTTGGCCGGATAACGCTTTAAGAAAAGCTCCTTGTTTTCAAACGGGTAATGCCATTGTGCAAAAGGCATGGAGCCCGAGTCAAACCAACAGTCGATTACCACCGGTTCGCGCTTCATAGTACCGCTGCACTTTTTGCACGGGAATGTGATGGGGTCCAAAAACGGCTTATGCAGCTCGATGTTTTCTGGTACCTCGGGGTTAAGCTCGCGAAGCTCCGCGATACTCCCTACCACATGGATTTCGCCGCAATCCGCACAAACCCATACCGGCAAAGGTGTACCCCAGTAGCGTTCGCGGGAGATGCCCCAGTCGATGACGTTTTCCAAAAAGTTGCCCATGCGGCCTTCCTTGATGGTTTCAGGCAGCCAGTTGATGCGTCGGTTATAGTCGATGAGCTTATCCTTTACGGCAGTCATCTTCACAAACCAGCTCTCGCGGGCGTAATAGATAAGCGGCGTGTCGCAGCGCCAGCAGAACGGGTAGCTGTGCTCAAATTCGGGTGCCAAATAGAGGCTTCCCTGCTCTTTTAAATCGCGCAGTATGAGCTTATCGGCATCTTTCACAAACGTGCCGTCCCACGGGGTACCGCCCGTCATCTCGCCTTTGGTGTTGACCAGCTGAATAAAGGGCATGTCGTATTTTCTACAGACGCGTGCGTCGTCCTCGCCAAATGCGGGTGCATTGTGAACGATGCCCGTGCCTTCGGTGGTGGTTACATAATCGTCCGCCACCACGTAATGTCCGCGCTTGCCCGTCTTTTCCGAAGCGGCTAAAGTACATTCAAAAAGCGGCTTATAAGCACGCCCGACTAGCTCGCTGCCGGGGAATGTATCGAGTATCTCGGTGCCTTCACCAAGTACCTTTTCAACAAGGTCTTTGGCGAGTATAAAGGTTTCATCATCCTTTTTGGCGCGGCAGTAGGTAACGCTTCCGTTTACGCACAAACATACGTTAGAGGGAAGCGTCCACGGCGTGGTCGTCCACGCGAGGTAGGAGGCTTCTTCGTCCGAGCAACGGAAACGCACCGTGGCGGAGGCTTCCTTCACGTCCTTATAGCCCTGTGCCACCTCATGCGAGGAAAGTGCTGTGCCACAGCGCGGGCAGTAGGGTACAATTTTGTGCCCTTTATAGAGAAGTCCCTTTTTGTAGATCTCCTTGATCGCCCACCATTCGGATTCGATATAGTCGTTCTCGTAGGTCACATAGGGGTGCTCCATATCCGCCCAGAAGCCCACCTGATCGCTCATTTCTTCCCAATCGGCCTTGTATTTCCAAACCGAATGCTTACACTTTTCGATAAACGGCTCCACGCCGTATGCTTCGATCTGCTCTTTACCGTCCAGACCAAGCTCCTTTTCCACCTCAAGCTCCACGGGCAGGCCGTGTGTATCCCAGCCGGCTTTTCTTAAAACATCGTAACCCTTCATGGTCTTGTAGCGGGGCACAAGGTCCTTGATGGCACGGGTAAGGACATGGCCTATGTGCGGCTTGCCGTTGGCGGTCGGCGGGCCGTCGTAAAACGTATAGGCAGGTGCGCCTTTTCTTAGTTCCACGCTTTTTTCAAAGATGCGGTTTTCTTTCCAGAATGTAAGCGTTTGCTTCTCCCGCCCCGCGAAATCAAGCGATGTAGATACCTTTTTATACATGCTTTCCAACTCCTATTAGATCAATAAGGTATGCAAAAACCGCGCCCCGAATACGGGACGCGGTAAACTCGCGCGGTACCACCCGATTTGACGCAAGAAAAACCTCGCGTCCTCTCGACCCCCTGTAACGTGAGGAGCACGTCCCCGCTTACTTACTTAAATGTTCCGCGGGGCGCTCATGGGCGATGCGTACGGGAAAGAACTGCCGCCGCGCTTGCACCATACCGCGGCTCGCTTGGGCTTCTTACTCCGCCGTGTGTCCCACTCGGCGCTTTCAAAAATGAATATACAGTGATTATATGCAGAATTTTCGATTTTGTAAAGAGGGATGCAATCTGATTTACATGATTTTCCCTTATGGCGTGAATTACCCTTCATGCTCCAATATCGAAAACGCCTGCTTATAGAATGCGGCGCTTGCGCTGACGTTTCGCCACCAACCAAAGTTAAAAAGCGTATAACGGTAGTATTTCTCTACCTCCATGATAAGCGCGAGATAGCCTAAGCCTACCGCATAACGTATCCGTTCGTCCTTGTCTGCAAGAATAGGCTTTTGTGCGACCGCGTTATACGCTTCAAGGCTTGCCTTTTTCTTTTCAAGCGGCAGCATGGTTTCAAAGCACACAAAATCGCAGATGCGATCGCCCCAAAAGCTGCGCTCAGGGTCAAGCCATGCGTAGCGCAGTTTACCGTTCTCGCGGGAACATAGTACATTGGGCGACCAAAGGTCAAAATTCACCATACAACATTCAGCTTTCTCCAAGATCGCCTTATGCTGATCGATAAGCTTAAGAAGCTTTTTCCCGCGCGGCGTGTACCTATGTACCCGTTTACAGTCTTTTACAACAGCCGACACCATGGAGCGAATCGCCAAATACCATGTGTCGTGCAGACCGTCTTGCACATAGCCGAAACGGTCGTTTTTGATTTTGTGTACCTCGGCTGCCATCTTCACTAAGATGAGCGCGGATTCCGTCTTTTCTGCATCCGTAAACTCGGTTTTATGAAGCTCAGTGCCGTTTAGCTTTTCCATAATAAAATAGTCGGCACTTAGATTATCTTTTGTGAAATCCGCCGCGTAAACCTCCGGCACGCGTATGGAGGTATGCTCGCGTATCTTCTGATACCAATATAGCTCCGCTGCCATCATATTCTTTTCTAAGGTCATCACGGCAACCGCAGACGAAGGAGCTATCTTGATTGCGTATTTCTTTTGATCGGGCCCTGTCGCGCTAAACACAGCATTGTACTCACCCTCACCGAGCGGTACGATATCCGTCACACCCGTGATGCCGTTTTGCGTAAAAAGCGCTTTAACCTCGTCCTCAGTTAAATTATACTTCGTTCTGCTTATCATGCATGTCACCTAAAGAATGCAGTTTTATGTCGCTTACACCGCTTTTTTCTTGAGCATCTTCGCCGCATTTGTTCCGGTATCCATAACAAACGCAAATATAAACATGAACGGGAAGAAGCGGATTACGTTTTCCCAAATGACGCCAAAGAATGGCTCGTTAACATTAAAGTACTTCAGTACGTCCGGCAGGAAACTTGCGTTCCATATAGAACCGTCGCCAAACATAATAAGTTGCATGGCAAGAGTTGCGGCAAGGAGCACTGTGACGATTGCAAACCGACGGCCACCGTGTGCTGCATCAAGATAGCTGTAAATTTCTTTGCCTATTTGCAGCAGCATAGCAATTAAGATAATAGGTATTAGCGCCTGCACACGCACGGCACTAAACAAGGGGATAAACCCGTCCGGCGTATAGAAGGAAAATATGTTTGTTGCAAACGCAAACAGCAGCGAAAACAACAACGTTAAGCTAACAGAGACGATAACCCCGGCAAGGCTTGCAGGATGCTCGGGCAGTTTTTGAACGGGCGGCAAATCAAACGGGCCTGCCTCAGTATCAAAATCGAGGTCATCAAGCTTTACCTCTTTATATTCGAGTATCGCGAAGATAAATGTGATAATCCCGAAGGCTGTAAACATACCTGTGACGGCGCTCGCAAACCACTTAGCTATGGCCATGTACCAACTTAACTCACCAAGGATCGCCTGGATGAACATCGCTAAGGCGAGCGCACTAGGCAGCACAGCCGCAACAATCATGACAATTTTTATGTAGAGCGGGTAGAGCTTTGAGCCGATGAGTACTCGCCCTTCCGTGCTTTTATACTTCGCACCGAACTCTTTTGGTGAGCCCAGTTCCACAAATACCGCCTCGAGTTGCTTTTTTGTGGGCGGTAAGCCATTCGCACGCTCAAGAAGCATGTCATTTATAAGCGCACGAAGTTCACGCACTGCATCCTCTCGGCCTGCATACGGCATATAGCGCGCTGCTTGATAAATGTAGCGCTCGATCATATCTTCAATAAATGCCCGTTCGGTTTCCATATTCAATCCTCCGACAATAGATTCGTCACGCTGATGGAAAATTCCCCCCAAAATGCTTTGAGGCGTTGATAAAGCACTTCGCCCTCCGTCGTCCGCGCGTAATATTTGCGCGGCTTGGGCTCGTTAAGCTCCCACGAGCTAATTAGTAGCCCCTGCTTTTCAAGCCGTCTTAGGAGTGGATATAGGGTATTAGCCTCCGCATCCACACCGATCTCGCTTAAACGCTTTTGGAGCGCGTAGCCGTATGCAGGCTCCTTGGTGCAACCCAGCACGCAAAGCACCAGTGTCCCGCGTCGAAGCTCTGTAACAAGCGAAAGCAGCAGGTCCTCCGTTTCATGCAAGAGATCACCTCCAGTGGAAATATCATACTGTACGTCGCACAGTAATGTCAATATAAATTATTAAAGTTTTTCAAATATTGTGCAAGGTGGTTTTAGAAGATTTGACCGCGGGATTTTTCTCACTTCGCTGCTTCGCTTCGACACCCGCAGGCTAGTGCCAACGCGAGGCCAAAGGCCTCGGTCCACGCAAGGCTAAAAGACTTGCCCCACGCGAGGCTGCAAACCTCGGCCCACTGAGCCCCGGCCTTGCCGGACGTTGAGGACTCCGGCTACGCCGGACGCGAAGGAGTACCCCTCCTGAAGGCCGTGCAAAATGACAATTGCATTCAGACACAAGGATGGATATGCCCTGCCAAGCACAACCATCTCAATTCCAAATCGGACTGCAAAATGTAGAACGAGAACTTCCTAGAAACCACTGCAGCGTCACCTGCGCATGTGCCGGAACGGCACATGCGCGAAAGCGAAGCAGCAGAGCATCGATTGTCACGGTTTTTTCACGATGGTTCCCGATTAATAATTTGAATACTAAAAAATAATGTGATACTATTGTTAGGAAAATAGGCGAGGAATGATTTTTTCGCCCTTTTGTACGCAAAATGTGGGTATGCTGTTTACATACTCGTTTCTGGAGGACATAGTTTGAAACGGAATTTTAAAACGCCGCTGATTTATATCCTGATTTTAGGTGTTATCATATGGATGCTTACGGGGCTTCAGCCGTCGGAAACTGCGGACAAGAAACTCACGTATAACGATTTTCTTGAGCTCGTGCGCCAGGAACAGGTCAAAGCGGTCGATATTACCGAAACGACGCTCGTAGGCCTTAAAGTCGGCACGGAGATCACTGAGAAATCTTTCCCGGACAAGTTTGATTTTTACGTAATACTGCCTTCGGTTGAGCAATATGCCAATGACGTAGCAGTGATTCGTGCCGAAAAATTAGGCGTTCCGGTGGAGAGCATTACAACGCTCGATTACGGCTTTGTTTCAAACTCCAGCCTGCCGCCCGAACCCAGCTTTTGGGAGATCATTCTGCCCTATCTCATCATTTTTGGGGCATTCGGCGTCTTCTACTATTTTATGATGCAATCGCAAGGCGGCGGCAAGCAGATGATGAGCTTTGGCAAGAGCCGTGCGCGTACGCCCGATGTGCACAACAGGGTGACGTTTGACGATGTTGCCGGCGCCGACGAGGAAAAAGAAGAGCTCAAAGAGGTTGTGGAGTTTATGCGCTCCCCGCGCCGCTTTACGGAAATGGGCGCGCGCATACCAAAAGGCGTACTCTTGGTAGGCCCTCCGGGCACGGGTAAAACACTCCTGGCTAAAGCTGTTGCAGGCGAAGCGGACGCGCCGTTCTTCTCCATCTCAGGCTCCGACTTCGTGGAAATGTTCGTAGGCGTCGGTGCAAGCCGCGTTAGGGACCTTTTCAACACCGCCAAAAAAACTGCCCCCGCCGTTATCTTCATCGACGAAATCGACGCTGTGGGTCGCCAGCGCGGCGCAGGTTTAGGCGGCGGCCACGATGAGCGCGAACAGACGCTCAACCAGCTCTTAGTTGAAATGGACGGATTTGCGATCAACGAGGGCATTATCGTTCTCGCGGCTACCAACAGGCCTGACATACTTGACCCCGCCCTTTTAAGACCCGGTCGTTTTGACAGGCAGAGCACAGTAAACTATCCCGACGTAAAGGGCCGTGAAGCCATACTTCGCGTACATGCCAAGGGTAAGCCCTTTAACGACGATGTTGACCTTGCCGTGCTCGCCAAGCGCACCTCAGGCTTCACGGGCGCCGACCTTGAAAACGTACTCAACGAGGCAGCTATCCTCACGGCGCGTTTCAAAAAGAAAAAGATTACCATGCTTGAACTTGAGGAAGCCATCACCCGCGTGATGGTCGGCCCCGAGAAGAAGAGCCGGGTTGTCACCGCCGAAGACAGAAAGATCACCGCGTACCACGAGGCCGGGCACGCCGCCGTTGCGAAGCTGATGAAACACTGCGACCCCGTGCATGAGGTATCCATTATCCCGCGCGGCAGAGCCGCCGGCTACACCATGACGCTTCCCGAAGACGATATGAACCACATGTCGCGCGGAAAAATCTTAGATAACATTGCCATGATGCTCGGCGGCCGTGTGGCTGAAACCGTATTTCTCGATGATATCTGCACCGGTGCGTACAACGATTTACAGCGTGCAAGCGACCTGGCGCGTAAAATGGTCATCGAGTTTGGCATGAGCGATGAGATTGGCCCCGTATTCTTAGGCGGCAATACCGAGGTGTTTATCGCAAAGGACTGGGGGCACCAACGCAATTACTCCGAGCAGGTCGCAGCGCGTGTGGACTCTGAAGTCAAGCGCATTTTATCCGAACAGTTCGACCGCGCAAAACTCGCGATTGAGGAAAGCCGCGAAGCTATGGAACGCGTCGTAGCAGCGCTTCTTGAGTATGAACGTATCGACGGCGATGAGTTCGATAAGCTTTTTAAGGGCGAAGAAGTGGAGCTTACCGCCTTTGCAACCAAGCGCGATCAGCTTCAAACGGCGGACGCCGAGGTAGAAGCCGCAGATAAGCTCGAGCGAGAGCGCATCAAGGCCGAGCGCAAGGCGCGCGCCGAACAGCAAAACCCCGACGAACATTAAATGTAAGTAAATACGATGCGGCCGGCTTATACCGGCCGCATTGATATGTTAAGGTAAAGTTAAGGTAGGGAAACCATGCACCGCTATGATTTACATACGCACTCCTATTACTCCGACGGTACGGATGCCCCCGCCGAGCTTATCAAAAATGCGAAGGAGGCAGGGCTCTCCCTTGTCGCCCTTACCGATCACGATACCGTTTCCGGTGTAAAGGAAGCACTCGAAATAGGACGTGCGCTTAACATCGACGTTTTGCCCGCCATCGAGATTGATGCGCAGTTTGAAACGGAGCTCCATATAGTAGGGTACGGTATCGCTATAGACCATCCCACAATTAAAGTACATGAGGCGGAAGCTGCGCAAAGGCGCAATAAACGAAACAGCGATATTGTACATAAGCTTGAAGAGGCAGGGTTTCACATAACGCCCTATCTCGAACAAAGCCGCGGCAACGGCACACGACTGCATCTTGCGCGCGCGTTGATGCTTGCGGGTTACTCCGATACCGTACGAAACGCGTTTGACAAATACCTTAAGCGCGGCGGTGCGGGATACGTGGAAAGCATACGCCCTGAACCCGAACGCGTAATCTCCGGCATCCATGAAGCGGGAGGCCTTGCGGTACTCGCACACCCGAGAAAGCTCAATGCGGACATACACGAGTTAATTGATAAGCTTGCGAGTTTTGGACTTGACGGCATTGAAGCATATTACCCGCTATCCACGGATGGGGAAATTTCTCTGTTTGTCTCACTTGCAAAACAGTACGGGCTTTTTGTGACCTGCGGCAGCGACCATCACGGCGTGAATCGCAAAAACGCCGAACTCGGTTCCACATGGCGCAACGTAAAGGAACTTAATGAAACCTATGCGTTTCTAAAGGAACGCTATCTTAAATAATTTTCGGTGTCGCAAAATTCTCTTTTATTTGCAATATTTCCTGCATTTTCGCGTGTGTTTCGGTTGCCTTATTTTAAAGCGTTTGCTATAATGGGTTCGTCAGTATAATCAAGGTAAGGGGAGCGTTAAAAAATGGGTTCGGCCGACGGCATAGTCAAGATATTTGCGGGTTCCGCAAGCAGAGCTTTTGCACAAAAAATGTGCGACTATCTAAACAGCCCCATGGGCGACAGTGAAACTATAACATTCTCAGAAGGAAACACCTTCGTCCGAATCAACGAATGCATTCGTGACAAGGACGTTTTTTTTGTGCAGACAATCGGCCTTGATCCTAACAACGAGTTTATGGAGCTTTTGTTCTTTATGGACGCGTTCAAACGCGCCAGCGCCAACTCCGTAACAGCCATTCTTCCCTATTTCAGCTATGCGAAGGGCGATAAAAAGGACGAGCCCCGCGTTTCCATACGAGCGCGCGTATGTGCAGAGTGTTTGGAGCTTGCGGGCGCGGACCGTGTAGTTACCATGGATCTTCATGCCGCACAGGTACAGGGCTTTTTCAAAAAGCCTGTGGACCATCTTTATGCACAGGCGCTTCTTGCGGCGTATGCCTATAAGCTTCAAATCGTAGATAAAGACCTTGTGATTGTCTCACCCGACGCAGGCAGCGCCAAGAGAGCACGCGCTATGGCGGACGAACTGGGCTGTGCAGTCGCTATCGGCGATAAAATGCGCGTCGCACATGATGAAAATGCCAAGGTGCTCGAGATCATCGGCGATGTTAAGGGTAAAAACTGTATCGTGCTTGATGATTTCACCATTTCAGGCAATACACTTGTGGACGTTGCCCACGGTCTTAAGGACAAAGGTGCTAAGGATATTTACGCGTTCCTCTCCCATGTGGTCGTAAACGAAGCCGCCGTGAAGCGCATAGAAAATAGCCCCATCAAGCTTCTCGTTTCCACCGATACGGTGGATTGCCCTCCCGCCATGCGCTCGGAAAAGATACACATCATCTCTGCAGCCCCCATGTTTGCCGAGGCGGTTCGAACCATACATGACCGCAAGCCCATGAGCATCATCTTCTCCAACCCCTCCTCGCGTATGCTCGAGATGAGCTTTGCGCGCCAATTATCTCTCAACGATTTGGGAAAATAATCTCTGAAATTAAAAAAGTGCCTGATAAGGGCACTTTTTTGATTGCAGAAACTTAATTATATTTTATCCGACATCCGTCGCTCCTTCTTCCGGCAAGGTAAGATCGTCGGGTGTGATCTCCTCTTCCGGTACCGGTTCGACTGCGATTATGAATTCGGAGAGATACGCCTCTTCAGGAAGCCCTGCAAGCAATGCAGGCAGGTTGACAAGGATACCATCCATGTTGTACGGCAGTTGAAGCGTTATCGAAGTAGTTTTCTCGCTGCCGCCTTTGTCCTTCGTTATCTCAAGGTCCATGGTGAATTTTTGTCCGATACAGATTGCCGAGCCTCTTTCCGTGTCATAGAGCTTTGCGGCCTGTTTGCCATTTGCGTTTATCACTACCTTGTAGGGGGCTATATAGGTTTGCCCGTTATATTCGATGGCCTTGTTGTCGAAGTAAACGGTGTGCCCTCTTCCGATCATGAACATGGCACCTGCAACGAGGAGAAGAAGCACGATCGCGCCTAATCTATATAGGATTCTACGTTTTGCGTTCATTTTGTGCCCTCCTCAAGCTGCGCCAGTTCAAGCTGCCTTCCTGCCATGCCCTTGGCTTTGCGCTTTTTCGTCTCATACATGATAAGAGCAAGTGTGATGACGCCATAGGACATGAATACGCGGAAGTATTCGCCGATCATGGAATCCCCCGTGATCGTCGCACCTGCCCTTGGTGCCACGATAAACATCAAATGGAATAGGATTACACCTAAAAACACATTGCCGATGGAGGCTTTATCAACGGATGCACCGCCGACGAGCAACGCTGCAATTGCAAACATGCCTATCTGCGAATGGGAGCTGTATGTCGCAAGATTACCCATGTTCTGCAGGTAAAGTACCATGCCGAAACCCGCAAATACCGTGGACATGACGATGGAGATGATCCTCGTTTTGTCTACATTGATGCCTGCGTCGCGGGCAACATCCATATCCTGGCCGACAGCCCTCATATCCTGACCAAGCTTGGTCTTTCTAAACCATATGATGAAAAAGCACAGCAAAGCGATGATGAGGAAGGTCAATACCGGGATTTTTACACCGCCGATGTCTATGGCGAGCAGGTTATCGACGCTTTGCCGCATATTCAGAAGGCTGACCGTGTTTCTTATACCGTAACCTCTGGGGAGCTTAATGGAGGAATGCGCAATCGGAATGATTGGCCCCATCATATAAAGAACTACCAATTGGTACAACCCATTGATAAAGTAACTGATGATGAAGCTCGTGATCATTTCCCTGCCCTTTGCACGGTTGAGAAGCGATCCGCAAAGAATGCCCAAGCCAATGGAGAGCGGGATGGAGATAATCGATGCAAGTATCAAGCCCGGAATGCCCCATATCTGCCAGTCGGCAACCAGTATAAGCCCTATCTGGCCGGCCATAGCACCAAGCGTCATACCGAAGTTGAGCCCCATGCCCGCCATGATAGGAATTAATAAGCTCAGTATCAGGAAGATATTTCTTCCCATCCTTGTGATGATCTCATCTAAAAGATAGCCTACGGAAAACCCGGAGAGCGGAATGCATACGGCGCAGATAAGTACAAACATGAGCGGTACGGTATTGTTGCGCACAAATCCGCCAAGGTCTTTGCCGATATTGATTTTTTGTTCGTTCTTCATACTCATCTTGACCTCCCCGTCTTTCTGGTCAGAGCGTAAAGGATCATACCGTTTGATACAACCATCCTTATGACCTCGCTCATGTCCATATGGATCATGGAATTCATAACCGTCGGGGTCATTGTTACGATACCCTGGAACAGGAAGGTTCCGATAATCACGTTCGGGATGGATGCCTTATTGACAGAAGCGCCGCCGATTAATATCGCAGAGACTGCAGGAAGCGCCATATAAAACGGAGCCATATACAGCTGAATGAATCCGAATCCCTGTTGATATACAAGAATACCTATTGCCGCAAGCCAAGTTGACATTATGACCGAAAGCGTTCGTACCTTGTCAATTTTAATTCCCGCTGCCCTTGCGAAGGAAGGGTTTGAACCGACTGCCGTCATTGCCGTACCTGTCTTTGTATGCAGGAATGCCCACATAGCTAACGCAAGCACGGCGAAAAGCAGAAGCGCGCCCGTAGGGATTGACAGCTTTCCGATATTGATCTGCAAAAAGCCGGCCAAAACCTTATCATAAAAGCCTTCCAACGAAATCGTGGTACGAAGCCCGTTGCCGGATAAGCCCCAAACCATGGTGGGACTGCGATACGGCAGCAGAAGCCACATCATGCACATAAAGGACACGGAGGAAAATCCGACGTATGTGGCGATCATCATCTCGCCGCCTTTGATTCTGTTTAAAAGCCCGCCATAACCTGCGCCGAGTATCAACGCAAAAGGTGTGGCTATGACGCAGGCCATGACAAAGCTCAAAACGCCGGTAAAACCAAGTTCAATGGACAGCGTAGCGCCAAGAAGCCGTGAGATTATGCCGAGCGGAAGGCCAAAGTTCAACCCGCACCCGGAATGAATCATCGGTACCATAGCCAATACGAGTATCGCATTCCAGCTGAAACGGTTGATCGTATTGGTCAGTTGCATCGTAAACTCCGCCCCGACAAACGGCGCCGTGATAAACAACAGCAGCAGGAATCCTGCAATAATCAGCCTAGGCAGTCCAAAGCTGTCAATAAAATCAGAGATTCTACTCTTTTTTGTAAGGTCTAATGCATCCGTAGATGTTTTGCCCATGCTGTCCCCCTCTTACTTTACCTGACTCACCATCAGCATACCGAAATCTTCCGCCGAATCGGTTGCCGGCAATATGCCTGCGATTTTGCCGCCGGAAACGATAGCGATCCTGTCGCATGTCTGCCTGAGCTCTTCAAGCTCCGAGGAAACCATGACGATTGTGACCCCTTTTTCTCTGTTCAGCTTCTTAAGCGCGTTCAAAACAAGGGATTTGGCACCTACATCGATTCCTCTCGTGGGTTCGGACACAAAAAGGAACTTAGGCTCCAAAGCAAATGCCTTGGCAAGACATATCTTTTGCTGATTGCCGCCTGAAAGTTCCTTGGCTTTTTGCATTGAGCTGGTACATTTGATCATAAGCTCGTCGATGTACTTCTGCGTCACTTTGTGTATCGCTTTTTCATCTCTCCATTTGATCAAACCGCCCAAATAGTGCTTGAGGAAGTTGTTCTGTATTTGCATGGCCGGGAAAGCTATATTCCACTCAAGCGTCTCGTCAAGCAAGAGCCCTACACCTCTCCTGTCCTCAGAAACAAAAGCGATGGAAGCATCCAAGCACTTTCGAGGATTGTTCAAAACGAGCTCCTGTCCGTCAAACTCCACCGTCCCGCCCGCGTCGTAAAGCCCCATAATACCGTTTGGTATACCGAGCTTGCCCTGCCCTGCAAGGCCTCCGATCCCTAGTATCTCACCTTGTTCGACATCGAGGTCGACGTTTCGTACCGTCTCACCCGGCATGTCCACCCAAAGCTTTTTAATGGCCATGATAACCTTGGCGTTAGGATCGATTCTTATGTCTGATGCGGCGGCGGCATTGATGTTTCTGCCAACCATCCATTTTGAGATTTCGGGGACACTGGTTTCTTTTGCGGGCACATCCTTTACAATGTACCCGTCACGCATAACAACAACCCTATCACATAC